>JAFECN010000383.1 GCA_018242145.1 Pseudomonadota bacterium | reverse complement strand
GCCCCGCACGACAGCCCGGTTAAGCCACCCCGAACGCCTCCGCCGGCAGCGCCATCATCGCCTCGGCCCCGCCCTCGATCTGCCGACGCAGCGCGCCCACCTGCGGCATCGCCCGCTCGGCAAAGAACCGCGCGGTCACCAGCTTGGCCTGATAGAACGCCGCATCGCCCGTGCCCGATGCCAATGCCGCCTGCGCCACCTTGGCCATGCGGAGCCACATCAGCCCCAGCGCGACGATCCCGGTCATGTGCATGTAGGCATACGCGCCCGCCCCGGCGTTGTCCGGGTTGGCCATCGCATTCTGCATGAACCACATCGTCGCCACCTTCAGCTCGCCGCAAGCCTTGCCCAGCTTCTCCGCCACCGGCGCCAGCGCGGCATCGACGCCCGCGCATTCGCCATCCACCAGCGCGAAGAACGCCTGGATCGCCCGCCCTCCGCCGGCAGGCAGCTTGCGCCCCACCAGGTCCATCGCCTGCACGCCATTGGCGCCCTCGTAGATCTGCGCGATCCGCGCATCGCGCACGAACTGCTCCATCCCGTTCTCGACGATATAGCCGTGCCCACCCCATATCTGCTGCATCGCCACCGCCGTGTCGAAGCCCTTGTCGGTGCCATATCCCTTCACCACCGGCGGCAGCAGCCCCACCAGATCGCTCGCCGCCGCGCGCTTCGCCTCGTCGCTCTCCTTCTCGGCCAGGTCGACCAGCAGCCCCACCCACAGCCCCAGCGCCCGCATCCCTTCTGTGAACGCCTTGGCCTCCATCAGCATGCGCCGCACGTCGGGCTGCACGATCAACGGATCGGCCGCCTCGCCCGGCTCCGCCGGCCCGGTCAGCGCCCGCCCCTGCCGCCGCTCGCGCGCATAGGCGGCGCCGTTTTGGTAAGCGACTTCCGCCTGCCCCAGCCCCTGGATGCCCCCCCCCAGCCGCGCCGCGTTCATCATCACGAACATCGCCGCCAGCCCGCGGTTCTCCTCGCCCACCAGCCAGCCCGTCGCGCCGTCATAGTTCATCACGCAAGTGGCATTGCCATGAATGCCCATCTTGTGTTCCAGTGCCCCACACGATGCCGCGTTGCGCGCGCCCGGATTGCCATCGCCATCGGGCAGGAACTTCGGCACCACGAACAGCGAAATGCCCTTCGAACCGGCCGGCGCATCGGGCGTCTTCGCCAGCACCAGATGGACGATGTTCTCAGACAGGTCGTGCTCGCCCGCCGAAATGAAGATCTTGGTGCCGGTGATCGCATACGTACCGTCCGCCTGCGGCACCGCCTTGGTGCGGATCAGCCCCAGATCCGTCCCGCAGTGTGGCTCGGTCAGGTTCATCGTCCCCAGCCACGCGCCCGAAACCATCTTCGGAACGTACACCCGCTGCAATTCCGGAGATGCCGCCACCAGCAGCGCGTTGATCGCCCCGTTGGTCAGCCCGGGATACATCGCAAACGCCTGGTTGGCCGAGCACAGGAATTCCTCGACCACGAAGCCCAACAAATGCGGCAAACCCTGCCCGCCAAACGCCGCCGGCAGGCTCAGCGCCCCCCATCCCGCCGCGCGGAACGCATCCATAGCCGCGCGACAACCCGCCGGCGTGGTTACCGAACCCTCGGCATCGCGCACGCATCCCGCCTGGTCGCCCGAATGGTTGAGCGGCGCGACCACCTCGGCCGCGAACTTGCCCGCTTCGCCCACCAGCGTCTCGATCAACTCGGGCGAAAGCTCCGAAAACCCCGGGAGAGCGCCATGCGCCTCGATCCCCAGCAGTTCATTGATCACGAAAGCCGTATCGCGTACCGGCGCCGTATAGCTGGCCATGGCTGGTTCCTCCTGCCCCACGTCCGTCGCGAATCGCGCCGGGGCGAACAGGTTAGCAAGCCTTGGCGATCACTGGTGGGTTTTCGATCCGGAACCGGGCAATTTCAGCGTCGTTCATGCTCGTCTGCAAAACGGCGCAACCTTGCGATCTGGCCATCGATCCCGGCGCGCTGCTCTTCCAGTTCGGCAATCCGCTCACGACACCGCAATGCCGCCACCCGGCGCTGCTCGGCGCCGCCGTCGGCGCGATCGTGCAGGTCGATGATCTCGCGAATGATGTCCAGGCTGAAACCGGCCCGCTTGCCCCGCAGGATAAGGCTCAACCGCGCGCGTTCGCGGCGTCCATAGATTCGCGCCGCGCCTTCACGGTGCGGGGCCAGCAACCCTTCATCCTCGTAATGCCGCAGCGCCCGGGCCGTCACGCCGAATTCCTGGGCCAGTTCGCTGATCGTCCACCGCGTCCGCACGGGCACATCGCTTCGGGGCGTCGTGGGGGGGGCGTCGACCATCCCCGCCAGCTATGACGGAACTGGTGAATTCCACGTAAATTCCCTGAATTACACCCGCTCCAGCCGGTCCCCATCCAGCACGCGATAGAAGCAACTCACCGCCCCGGTGTGGCAAGCCGGCCCTTCCGGCCGCACCAGCATCACCAGCGCATCCTGGTCGCAATCAACCCGCATTTCCTCCACCCGCAGGAAATGCCCCGAAGTCTCGCCCTTCAGCCACAGCTTGCCGCGCGATCGCGAATGGAAATGCGCCAGCCCCGT
>JAFECN010000382.1 GCA_018242145.1 Pseudomonadota bacterium | reverse complement strand
GGATCGCGCCGTGTTCGAGCAGATCATCGGCCGTCCCGCCGAAGCGCTGGAAGAACAGCCCGCGCTTCCCAAGCTGCCCGACACGGAAGAACAGGCGGCCACCATCGGCGCGCAGAACAATCCGATTGTCGTCGGCGCGCGCGATGCGGAGCGCGCGGCCGACCTCGCGGTCGACGACGCGCTGGGCAGCCTGTCGCCGCAGGTTGGCATTCAGGGCCAGTATCAATATCAGCAGAGTTCGGCGGGAGCGCAGTTCGGCCAGCCGGGAACGGCGCATGTCACCACCGTGTTCGCGCAGGTCACGGTGCCGATCTATCAGGGCGGCGCAGAATATGCCGATATCCGTCAGGCGAAAGAACTGCACAGCCAATCGCAGCTTCAGGTGATCGCAGCCGACCGTCAGGTGCAGGCGGACGTGCAGAGCGCCTGGAACACCTACACCGCCGCGAAAGCTGCCATCGCCTCCAACCAGGCGCAGGTCGATGCCGACCAGATCGCCTATGAAGGCGTGCAGAAGGAGCAGGAAGTCGGCGCGCGCACGATTCTCGACGTGCTGAACGCGCAGCAGGAATTGTTGAACGCGCAGGTCGCCGTCGTCTCGTCGCAGCGCGATGCCTATGTCGCCGCCTATCAACTTTTGCAGGCAACGGGGCAACTTACGGCGCGATATCTGAAGCTGAACGTGAAGTATTATAATCCGCACGAGCACTATGACAGCGATCATGCCCGCTGGATCGGATTCGGCGATTGAAGGCGCCGCATTCGTTAAGATCGCGCGTGTTTTCCGTGCCCAGCGGCGCAATCCGTTAACTTCGTCTTTCCTTATTTGGGTAACTGTCTTACCCTTCAAAGGTCACACCGCGCACAGATTGCGGCCGGAGAGGAATTATGGCGAGCAGCCCCCAGCACGAACCGACAATGGAAGAGATTCTGGCTTCCATCCGGAAGATCATCTCGGAGGATTCCGCGGAAGCCGCTCCGGCGCCTGCTGCCGCGGCTCCGAGCCAGCCGGCGCCCGCGCCTGAACCCGAAGAGACGCCATCGCCTGCGGCAGCGGCGCTGGAAGAGGACGTGCTGGAACTGACCGAAGAGGTGAAAGCGCCCGAGTCGGCACCCGCACCGGCCCCCGAGCCTGTTGCGGCAGCCCCCGCGCCCGCCACGGAAGAGGTCGAGTTCAAGACAATCGAAACGCCGGCGCCGATCACCGGATCGGACATCTTCTCGGACAAAACCCGCAAGGCTATCGACGACGCCTTCAGCAAGCTCGACAGCGAAGAGGAGGTCGCGGCCCAACCCGCGTCAGCGCCCATGGCTTCGACGTTCCGCAGCACCTCCGTTGATGGCGACTCCGTGGAAGCGGTATTCGAGCGCGCCGTGCGCGATGCCGTCGGCCCGCATATCGACCAGTGGATGTCCAACCAGAAGGACGATCTGCTCGCCGCCATGAAGCCGCTGATCCGCGAATGGATGGACGAGCACTTCCCGGCGATCCTGGAAGGCGCCGTACGGGACGAAGTCGCCCGCGCCGTAAAAGCGCGCGCCAAGCGCTGAGATATTCCTCGACCCTCCCCTTGAGGGAGGGTCGAAAAATCTGCAAGATTTTTCGGGGAGGGGTCCGCTCAGACGAGCCGTTGACCCCTTCCCGAAATCTTTTCTCGCTTTGCTCGATAAGATTTCGACCCTCCCTCAAGGGGAGGGTGGTTTCGTGTTAAAGGACACCATGCTCGATAAGACATTCAATCCCGGCGAGGTCGAAACCCGGATCTACGCGGAATGGGAACGCTCCGGCGCCTTCCGCGCGGGCCGTCGCCCGAACGCCGAACCCTTTTCCATCGTCATCCCGCCGCCGAACGTCACGGGCCGCCTGCACATCGGCCACGCGCTGAACAACACCCTGCAGGACGCCCTCGCGCGTTTCGAGCGCATGCGCGGCAAGGATGTGCTGTGGCAGCCGGGCATGGACCATGCGGGCATCGCCACGCAGCTTGTCGTGGAGCGCCAGCTTGCCGAAAAGCAGCAGAGCCGTGTCGGTCTGGGGCGCGAGAAATTCCTGGAAGAAGTGTGGCGCTGGAAGAATGAATCCGGCGGCGCGATCACCCAGCAGCTTCGCCGCCTCGGCGCCTCCGCCGACTGGTCGCGCGAACGCTTCACGATGGACGAGGGCCTTTCGCGCGCGGTGCTGAAAGTCTTCGTCGAACTCTACCGGCAGGGCCTCATCTACAAGGACAAGCGCCTTGTGAACTGGGACCCGCGGCTGCAGACCGCGGTGTCCGATCTCGAAGTCGAAAGCATCGAGATGAAGGGGCACCTCTGGTATCTGAAATATCCCATCGACGGGCAGGCGGGCCGCTTCATCACCGTCGCCACCACGCGCCCGGAAACGATGCTGGGCGATGCCGCCGTCGCCGTGCATCCCGATGACGCGCGCTACAAGAATCTGGTCGGCAAGTTCGCCGTGCTGCCGCTGGCGAACCGCCGCATCCCAATCGTCGCGGATGAACATTCCGATCCCGAGAAGGGCACCGGCGCGGTGAAGATCACGCCGGGCCATGACTTCAACGACTTCGAAGTCGGCAAGCGCCACAACCTTCCGGTGCTGAACGTCCTCAACAAGGACGGCACGCTGAACGACACGGTGCCGGAAGCCTATCGCGGCCTGGACCGTTTCGTCGCGCGCAAGCAGATCGTTGCCGATCTGAAAGCGATCGAACTTCTCGACAAGATCGAACCGATCACCCATGCGGTGCCGCATGATGAGAAGACCAAGACCGTCGTCCTCGAACCGATGATGACGGAGCAGTGGTATCTCAACGTCCAGCCGCTCGCCGACAAGGCGATCCAGGCGGTGGAAGACGGCCGCACCAAATTCGTGCCGGAGAACTGGTCGAACGTCTATTTCCACTGGATGCGCAACATCCAGCCCTGGTGCATCTCGCGCCAGTTGTGGTGGGGTCATCAGATTCCGGTCTGGTACGACGCGGACGGCAAAATCTATTGCACCGAGACCGAAGGCGAAGCGAAAGCGCAGGCCGGCGGCAAAGCGCTGACGCGCGATCCCGACGTTCTCGACACCTGGTTCTCGTCTGCGCTGTGGGCGTTCTCCACACTAGGCTGGCCGGATGAGACGCCGGAGTTGAAGCGTTTCTATCCGACCTCGGTTCTCGTCACCGGCTTCGACATCATCTTCTTCTGGGTCGCCCGCATGATGATGATGAGCCTGTGGTTCCTGCCGGACGTGCCGTTCCGCACCGTCTTCATCCATACCCGCGTTCTCGACGAGAAGGGCGTGAAGATGTCGAAGACGAAGGGCAACGTCGTCGACCCGCTCGATCTCATCGATGAGTACGGCGCGGACGCGCTGCGCTTCACCTTGGCGCTGGCGGCCGGGCAGGGGCGCGACATGCGCATCGGTCCCAGCCGCGTGGAAGTGAACCGCAACTTCGTCACCAAACTTTGGAACGCCACGCGCTTCTGCGAAATGAACGGTTGCGAAACCGTCGCCGGGTTCGATCCCGCGAAGGTCACGCTCACGCCGAACCAATGGATCGTGGCCGAAACCGCCGCGACCGCGCAGGAACTCACCACGAAGCTGGAGGCCCTGCGTTTCAATGAAGCGGCGGCCTCGGCCTATCACTTCATCTATGACGTGTTCTGCGACTGGTATCTCGAAATCGCCAAGCCGATCTTCAATGGCACGGATGAGAAAGCCAAAGCCGAAACGCGCGCCACCGCAGCATGGGTGCGCGACACGATCTTCCAGCTTCTGCATCCCTTCATGCCCTTCATCACCGAAGAGCTTTGGGCGCGCACCGCCGTCACCCCGCGCGCGGACATGCTGATCGAAGGTCCATGGCCGAAACTGGATGGCTTGCCGAAATTCGAAGACGCCAGCCGCGCGATGAACTGGGTGATCGATCTGGTGAAAGGCGTGCGTTCCGTGCGCTCGGAAATGAACGTGCCGCCCGCGGCCAAGATCGCGCTGGTGCTGAAAGATGCCGACGACGCCAGCAAGGCGACGCTCGCGGCCAACCGCGATGTCATTCTCACGCTCGCGCGCTTGTCCTCCGCCGATGTCGCGGAGGCGCTGCCCAAAGGCTCGGCGCAATTCGTTCTTGGCGAGGCCACGGTGGGCTTGCCGCTGGGCGATGTGATCGACTTCGCGAAGGAACGCGCGCGCCTGGAGAAGGAATTGAAGAAGGCCGAGGATGAGATCGGCCGAATCGATGCCAAGCTTTCCAATGAACAATTCGTCTCGCGCGCCCCTGAAGAAGTGCTGACCGAACAGCGCGAAAAACGCGCGGAAT
>JAFECN010000381.1 GCA_018242145.1 Pseudomonadota bacterium | reverse complement strand
TCCATGAACAGGACATTGTCAGGAAACAGGTCCGCATGGATGACGCCCGCAGGAAGGTCCCGCGGCCAATTGCCTAGTTCATTTAATGTGGTTCGTATCATTTCGCCCAACCCCGGCTGAACGGTGTCTGCGCGATCTGACGTCTGCTCCGCCAGCTTTTCCCAACCCGTGACGCTGAGGGCGTTCGCGCGCGTGAGGCTGAAGCCTGCGCCTGCCGCATGCAGTTTCGCCAACGCCTCGCCTGCCAAAGTGCAGTGGAAGACTTCCGGCTTGCGGAGAGAGACGCCATCAAGAAAGGTAAGCAGCGCCGCGGGCTTGCCGTTCAGTTCGATCCAGTTCTCTCCCTTTTTGTTTCGAACCGGGAGGGGGCAAGCAATGCCGCGCGACGCCAGATGCTCCATCAACCCCAGAAAGAAGGGCAGATCGGATGTGCTTACGCGCTTTTCATACAGCGTGAGGATGTAGCTGCCGCGATCGGTCTGCAGGTGGAAGTTCGAATTCTCGACGCCTTCTGCGATGCCTTTGAAGCTGCGTGGGGTTCCGACGTCGTAGCCGGTCAGAAGCTTTTCCAGGTCTTCGAAGGACACATCCGTGTAAACCGCCATGCGCCGCTCACATCAAAGCCCGGGGCACATTGAACTCGACGTTCTCCTGCGTGACGACGACCTCATCGAGCGCGATATCGTATCGTTCCCGGAAGGCGCCTATGACCTCTTCCATCAACACTTCCGGCGCGGAGGCCCCCGCCGTCAGCCCCACCGTTTCGTCAGCGTGGAATATCGACCAGTCGATGTCGGCTGCACGCTGAATGAGTCTGGCGTCGCGCGCGCCGGCGCGCTTTGCGACTTCGACTAGCCGCATCGAGTTCGATGAATTCGGTGCCCCGATGACAAAAACGACATCCGCTCTGGGCGCGATGGCTTTGACGGCTTCCTGCCGGTTGGTGGTTGCGTAACAGATATCTTCCTTGTGCGGACCGGAAATCAGCGGGAAGCGGCGGCGCAGGGCCGAGACGATTTCCGCCGTGTCGTCCACCGAGAGTGTCGTCTGCGTAATGTAGGCCAGCTTCGCCGGATCGCGGGGCGTGAATGTTTCCACGTCCGCGACGGTTTCGATCAGCGAAACGGCGCCTGACGGAAGCTGACCTATCGTTCCCTCCACTTCGGGGTGTCCGGCATGGCCGATCAAGACAATCTCGCGGCCCGCATTGAAGTGCCGCCCCGCCTCGACATGGACCTTGGAAACCAGCGGGCAGGTGGCATCCAGATAGTATAAATTCCGCCGCTGGGCCTCGGCCGGCACGGATTTGGGGACGCCATGCGCGGAGAAAATCACCCGGGCTTCGGCTGGTGCCTGATCGAGTTCGTCGATGAACACCGCGCCCATGCGCTCCAACCGTTCGACCACAAAGCGGTTGTGAACGATCTCATGACGCACATAGATCGGCGGCCCGAATTTCTGAAGCGCCAATTCCACGATGCGAATTGCGCGATCAACCCCCGCGCAGAACCCTCTGGGCGCGGCCAGCAGCAGGGTCAGCCGGGGCTTCGCGCCCGCCTCCCGAATATGTGCCGCACTTCCCATGAATCGCCTGCTTGGATACAGTCCCGCGCCCTTCCGGCGCCGGTTGAAAAAGGGGCGCGGACAGGCGAAAAGTCAAGCGCCGATGGCCGGTTGCAGCGGCTTACCCTCTAGCATCGACGGGATATTATGACGCGTTCTCCATTTCGGTTTGCCGCCATCGCCAGCCTCGCGCTGCTTGTTGCCGCCTGCACCAGCGACAAGAAAATCCAATATTGTCCGGGCTGGTCGAGCGTGCTGGATGCCTATGTCGCGACCCAGTTCAAGCCGGGCGGGGCACAGGACCCGGCAAATGCGCTGTTCACCGCCAAGATCGTAAATGTGGGCGGCAAGTGCAGCTTCGATAAGGCCGGCAAGCATGCGGATTCCGAGATCGAGGTCTCGTTTGTGGCGACGCGCCCGTCCGCCGGCGAGGCGGTAACCTATAGGGTGCCTTATTTCGTGGCCGTGACGCAGGCTGCGCGCGTGGTGACGCGCACAGTCCGGTCGGTGACGTTCTCCTTTGCCGCGGGCGCGACGACAGCGACCGCGGAAGAGGATGTCGACGATATCGAACTCGTCACGGACGGAACCAACAAGCCTTACGACTATCAGATACTTGTCGGTTTCCAGCTCACCAAGGAGCAATACGACTACAACAAGACGGTCGGAATTTTTCAGCAATGACATCGCTTTCCGCCGAACTGACAGCGATCGCGCAAGCCGCGTTCGCGGCTGAAGGGCTTTCGCCGGAGTTGGGCGTTGTTCAGATTTCGGACCGGCCGGATCTGGCGCAGTTCCAATGCAACGGCGCTTTGCCCGCCGCGAAGGCCGCGAAGCAGAACCCGCGCGCGATCGCGGAGAAAATCGCAGCGCGGTTGAAGGAAAATCCGATCTTCGCGAAAGTTGAGATCGCGGGGCCGGGGTTCATCAATCTCGATGTCACGGACGATGCGCTTGCGGTGCGCCTCGGCACGATGGCGAAAGACGCGCGGCTCGGCGCGCCGGAGACGGGCAAGGGCAAGTCTGTCGTGATCGATTTCGGCGGCGCGAATGTCGCCAAACCGATGCATGTGGGGCATTTGCGGTCTTCAGTCATCGGCGACTCCTTGCAGCGCCTGTTCCGTGCGAATGGATGGCAGGTCACCAGCGATGTGCATCTGGGCGATTGGGGGCTGCAGATGGGGCAGCTCATTTCGGAGATCGAGCATCGCAAAATCGCGCCGGTCTATTTCGACGCGAATTTCAAAGGGCCGTATCCGGAACAATCGCCGGTGACGATGGACGACCTGGAAGAAATCTATCCGGCGGCGTCGGCGGCTTGCAAAGCCGATCCGGCGCGGCTGGAAGAAGCACGCAAGGCGACGGCGGAGTTGCAGGCGGGGCGCCCCGGCTATCGCGCGCTGTGGGAGCATTTCTTTGCCGTCTCGCGCGTCGGGCTTGAGAGGGAGTGGGGCAGCCTCGGCGTCCACTTCGATCTGTGGAAGGGCGAGGCCAGCGTCGAACCGCTGATCGCGCCCATGATCGCGGCGTTGAAAGCGCAGCACATCACGGAAGTGAGCGACGGTGCGCTCGTTATTCCGGTGGCGCTTAACTCCGACAAAAAGGAAATGCCGCCGCTGATCCTGGTGAAGTCGGACGGCGCTGTGCTTTACGGCACCACCGATCTCGCGACGATTGTGGATCGTGTGAAAGAGCAAAATCCGGATCTCATTCTGTATGTTGTCGATCAGCGCCAGCATCTGCATTTCGAGCAGGTTTATCGCGCGGCGCGCAAAGCCCATCTGAACGGCAAGGCGGAACTTGAGCATGCCGGCTTCGGCACCATGAACGGGCCGGACGGCAAGCCGTTCAAGACGCGGGCCGGCGGCGTGATGAAGCTGTTCGATCTCATCGCCATGGTGACCGAAGAGGCGCAGAAGCGCCTGACCGAAGCGGGCATCGGCGCGGACTATCCGCCGGAAGAGCGCGCCGCCACCGCGAAGATGGTGGGCATTGCGACGTTGAAATTCGCGGACCTCTCCAATCATCGCCAGACCGACTACATCTTCGACCTCGCGCGCTTTTCGAAGTTCGAAGGCAAGACCGGGCCTTATCTGCAATATGCGGCGGTTCGCATGCAGTCGATCCTGCGCAAGGCCGACCCGAAGGATCTCAACCCCTCCGAGCGCGCCGTTCTGCGCACGCCGGAAGATCGCGCGCTGATCCTGCAGCTTCTCGCGCTGCCCGATGCGATGACCGCTGCGGAGGAAAAGCGCGCGCCCAATATCCTGTGCGACTATGCGTTCAACCTGGCGCAGGAATTCAGCCGGTTCTATTCCACGCACCATATTCTCTCCGAAACCGACGCCACGCTGCGCGCGACATGGCTTGGCTTGTGCGGGCTGACGCTCGCCACCATGACCAAGGTGCTGGACCTCCTGGGCATCGAAATTCCGCCCAGGATGTGAGCGAATCGGTCCAAGCAGCTGCTTTTCTTTGACTCTCCAACCTTGCTCTCTATATTCCGGCCTAACGGACGACCCCGCCGCGAGGCGCGCCTGTCCGGCCATACATTCGATCCCTCGCGGGAGACGTACGCCCAGCGCCAAGGCCGACCTGTCGGCCGAAGCCCGAAGGGCGTAGGCCGAAGGAGCAACCGCCCCGGAAACTCTCAGGCAAAAGGACCGCGAAGGAGATGAACTTCTGGAAAGCGAACCATCCGGTGGGGATGGTTTCACCGAAGGGGTAATCCGCGGAGTTTTGCGGGGAAATCTCTCAGGTCCCATGACAGAGGGGTGCGAGATCCGGTTCGCCGGAGGGCGCGCATTCAACCTCAGTTTGTGGACCTTATGACCGGCAGCGAAGAAACACTCCGCAAGACACCGCTCTATGAGCTGCATCTCGAACTTGGCGCCAAGATGGTGCCGTTCGCGGGGTATGCCATGCCGGTTCAGTATCCCACCGGCGTTCTGAAAGAGCATCTGCACACGCGCGAGAAGGCGGGGCTGTTCGATGTTTCGCATATGGGGCAGGCGTTTCTTTCCGGCGGCGATCCGGCGAAGGCGCTGGAGCGCGTGACGCCCGCGGACGTACAGGGCCTGAAGGAAGGCATGCAGCGTTACGGCCTGCTGCTGAACGACCGCGGCACGATCATCGACGATTTCATGTTCACGCATCTGGCTGGCGAGAAGGATCTCTATCTCGTCGTCAACGGCGCGACGAAGGAAGGTGACTTCGCCTATATGGCGGACAAGCTGAAAGGTCATGCCACGCTGGCGCCGAAGCCTGACCGTGCGCTACTGGCGTTGCAGGGACCGGCGGCGGGCAAGGTTCTCGAAAAGCTTTCGCCCGGCATCGACACACTGACCTTCATGCGCGTGCGCCGCGCGACGGTTGCCGGTTGTCCCGCCATCGTCAGCCGCTCCGGCTACACCGGCGAGGACGGGTTCGAGATTTCGCTCGAAGGCAAGGATGTGGAGAAAGTCGCGCGCGCGCTTCTCGCCGATCCGGATGTGCTGCCGATTGGACTTGCCGCGCGGGACTCGCTGCGGCTTGAGGCGGGCCTTTGCCTCTATGGTCATGACATCGACGAGAGCGTCGATCCCGCCGAAGCCAATCTCGTCTGGTCCATCGGCAAGCGCCGCAAGATGGACAAGGATTTTCCTGCCGGCGAGAAGATCATGGACCGCGTGCTGAACGGCACGGCGAAGAAGCGCGTCGGAATTCTTCCGGTCGGCAAAGCACCCGCGCGCGAAGGCACCGAGATTACCGACAAGTCCGGCAAGGTTATCGGCAAGATCACCAGCGGCGGCTTCGGGCCTTCGCTCAACGCGCCGGTCGCGATGGGCTATGTCGAAACCGCGTTCGCTGCCGACGGCACCGAAGTCGATCTGATGGTGCGCGGCAAACCAAATCCGGCGCGCGTTGCGCCCATGCCATTCGTTCCCAACCGTTACAAACGCAAGTGAGAGGCTCCCATGAGCGAAGTCCGTTACACCGATCAGCACGAATGGGTGAACCTTGATGGCGATACCGCAACGGTCGGCATCACCAAGCACGCGGCCGAACAACTCGGCGATGTCGTGTTCGTCGAAGTGCCGGAAGCCGGCCGCAAGGTGGGCGCGGGCGGCGAGGCGGCCGTGGTCGAGAGCGTGAAGGCGGCGAGTGATGTTTACGCACCGGTCGGCGGCGAGGTTGTCGAAGGCAACAAGGCGCTGGCCGATGAACCCGCGAAAGTGAACGCCGATCCGGAAGGCGAAGGCTGGTTCTTCAAACTCAAGGGCGTGAGCAAGGACGAGTTCGCCAAACTGATGACCAAGGCGCAGTACGACGAATTCGTGAAAGGTTTGTAGTTGCAACCATAACAACACGTCATCCCCGGGCTTGTCCCGGGGACCCATGATCTCCCTGCTGCAGGGTGTTCATGGGTGGCCGGGACAAGCCCGACCATGACGAAGAGAAAGAATTTGAAATGAGATACCTGCCGCTTACTCCCGACGATCGCACCGCAATGCTGAACCGCATCGGCGTGGACAGCGTGGATGCGTTGTTCCGGGACGTGCCGAAATCCGCGGTGGTGGCGCGCTCCGCGTTCGATCTGCCGGACACGCAGGGCGAACTTGCGGTCGAGCGCCAGCTTGTGAAGATGGCGGCGAAGAGCAAGGCGGCGGGATCGCTGCCGTTCTTCTGTGGCGCGGGGGCCTACAAGCATCATGTGCCGAGCGCGGTGGATCACCTGATCCAGCGCTCGGAATTCCTCACCAGCTACACGCCCTATCAGCCGGAGATCGCGCAGGGCACGCTGCAATATCTCTTCGAATTTCAGACGCAGGTCGCGCTGCTCACCGGCATGGAGGTGGCGAATGCCTCGCTCTATGACGGCTCGACGGCGACGGCCGAGGGCGTGCTGATGGCGCAGCGCATCACCAAACGGCCCAAAGCCATCCTCTCCGGCGGGCTGCATCCGCATTATGCGGAGACGGTTGAGACCGTGGCCGGTCTTTCCGGCACCGTGACGCGCGCGCCAGTGACGCCCGGCAAAGCGGAAGACATCATCGCGCTGATCGACGACCAGACGGCCTGCGTCGTGGTGCAAAGCCCGGACGTGTTCGGCCTGATCCGCAACCTGAAGCCTATCGCCGATGCGGCGCATGCCAGGGGCGCGTTGTTGATCGCGGTCGTGACCGAGATCGTGTCGCTTGGCCTGATCGAGCCGCCGGGTGCGCAGGGCGCGGACATCGTGGCGGCGGAAGGCCAGTCGCTCGGCGTCGGTCTGAACTTCGGCGGGCCTTATGTCGGCCTGTTCGCGACGCGTGAGAAATTCCTGCGCAACATGCCGGGGCGCCTCTGCGGCGAGACCACCGATGCGGCGGGCAAGCGCGGCTTCGTGCTGACGCTCTCCACCCGCGAGCAGCATATCCGCCGCGAGAAGGCGACGAGCAATATCTGCACGAACTCCGGTTTGTGCTGTCTGGCGTTCACGATTCATCTTTCGCTCCTGGGCGAGGAAGGCTTCCTGCGGCTGGCGCGCGCCAATCACGCACGGGCCTCGGCGCTGGCCGATCGGCTGGCGAACATCAAGGGTGTGGAGCTTGTCACGGCGTCCTTCTTCAACGAGTTCACGCTGAGGCTGCCGAAGACGGCGGCGAGCGTGGTGGACGAATTGGCCGAGAAGGGCATCATCGCGGGCGTTCCCGCTTCGCGCCTGCTGCCGCATGACAAGGATGTGCGCGATCTGTTGATCGTCGCCGTCACTGAAACCAACACCGATGAAGATTGCGATGCGCTGGTGCATGCGCTGTCGGGAGCCGTGGCATGACCATGAACAATCAGGGCCGCGCCACCTCCGCGGGCAGCGTCAACGAAAACGAGATGCCGACGATCTCCGGCGACCGCGGGCTTCAGCACGAGGTCTCGCTGATCTTCGAACTCGGACGCCTCGGCATGACGGGCGTGGACATTCCCGAAGTGCAGATGAGCGACGCGCGTCTCGGCGGTTTGCGCCGCAAGGGGCCAGTGGGATTGCCGGGCCTCAGCGAGCCGGAAGTGATCCGCCATTATGTGCGGCTGTCGCAGCTCAACTATTCCATCGACGCGGGGCTTTATCCGCTCGGCTCCTGCACGATGAAGCACAATCCGCGCCTGAACGAGAAGATGGCGCGGCTGCCCGGTTTCGCCGATGTGCATCCGTTGCAGCCGCAGCAGACGGTGCAGGGCGCGTTCGAGGCCGTCTCCGAACTGATGAAATGGCTCACCACGCTGACCGGCATGCCCGCGGTGGCGATGTCGCCCAAGGCGGGCGCGCATGGCGAGTTGTGCGGCCTGCTCACGATCCGCGCGGCGCTGGAAGCGCGTGGCGAGAAGCGGCACAAGGTTCTGGTGCCATCCTCCGCACACGGAACAAACCCGGCGACGGCGGCGGTGGCCGGTTTCACGGTGCAGGAAATTCCGGCGACCGAAGACGGCCATGTCGATGCGGACGCGATGGAAGCCGCGCTCGGCCCGGACGTTGCCGCGATCATGCTGACCAATCCCAACACCTGCGGCTTGTTCGAGCCGCGCATCAAGGAGATGGCGGACGCGGTTCACAAGGCGGGCGCCTATTTCTATTGCGACGGCGCGAATTTCAACGCCATCGCGGGGCGCGTGCGGCCGGGCGATCTGGGCGTGGATGCGATGCATATCAATCTCCACAAGACGTTCTCCACGCCGCATGGCGGCGGCGGCCCGGGCGCGGGCCCGGTCGTTCTGTCCGAGCGGCTGGCGGCGTATGCGCCGTTGCCGTTGCTCGTTCATGATGGCAACGAATTCCGCATGATCGAGCATGCGGACGAAGCCACGGATGGCGCTAAGCCGTTCGGCCGCATGTGCGCGTTCCACGGCCAGATGGGCATGTTCAGCCGCGCGCTCACTTACATGATGAGTCACGGCGCGGACGGCATCCGTCAGGCGAGCGAGGATGCGGTGCTGTCCGCCAATTACATTCTGGCCTCGCTCAAGGATGTGATGAGTGCGCCGTTCGGCGAGGGGCCGTGCATGCACGAAGCCCTGTTCGATGATTCCTTCCTCGAAGGCACCGGCGTCACCACGCTGGATTTTGCCAAGGCGATGATCGACGAGGGCTATCACCCGATGACGATGTATTTCCCGCTCGTCGTCCACGGCGCGATGCTGATCGAGCCGACGGAGTCGGAATCGAAAGAGTCGCTCGACCGCTTCATCCATGTGCTGCGGACGATGGCGCTGGAAGCCAAGGCCGGACAGACCGCGCGCTTCGACGGTGCGCCGCGTCTTGCCCCACGCCGCCGCCTCGACGAGACCGCCGCCGCCCGCAAGCCCATCCTGCGCTGGAAGCCCAAGGCGCTTCCGGAAGCGGCGGAGTAACCGCAGCTACCTCTTTTGGCTCGCGAAGAAGGCGAGGGCACCCAGAAGGAATGCTGCGGCAATGGCCGCCCACGCGAACACATCGCCCATGCGCGTATAGAGCGTGGGGCCAGGGCCGAGCGGTACGTCAGCGACAACAGCGTAGATACCCTGCGGCCGGTAACCCTTTCGCGCGATCACGCGGCCCTGCGCGTCGCTGACCGTGAGAAGCCCGTCGTTTGCCGCGCGAACGATGGCAAAGCCGTTCTCGACGCCGCGCATGATGGCCATACGCGCGTGAATCCAGTCATCCAGGAAAAAGTCACCCGCGGGCACAACCATCAATCGTATGCCGCTCTTCGCATCGCTGCGGATGGTGGGCGGGAAGTCCATGTCCTTGCAGATGGTCACGGCGCGCGCGTTGCCGAGAAGGCCGGGCGCGTGGCCGGGAATGAACCGCGTCTCCAGGCCGGGTACGAGATGACGCTTGTCGTAACGCTGTATCCGCCCGTCCGGATAGAAGGTCACGGCAATGTCGGCCGGCGGCTTGCGCTGACCGATCCCCGCGACGATCTCGATCCGGGCCTGCTTCGCCGTTGCCGCCAGCGGTGCGTAGATGGCGCCCTGCCACTCGCGGTTCGTGAGGATGCCGCCTTCCGCCGTGACCGCGAGCTGCGCGCCCTGCAGGGCCGCTTTTCGGATGGCCTCTGCATAGACGGATACGAGCTTCACGTCCGCGGCGCGTGTGACGGGGTCGTAGGCCGCGACCGCATCGCTGTGATCGGCGAGCGCCGCCACGCGCAACGTGGCGGGCCGCGGCGCGTCCAGCCGCATCGCGCCATAGACGCCGTTCGAAATGCACACGGCAAAGCCGATGGCGGCCGCGATCCAGCCGTGCCCGCCACGCAGGGCCAGCGCCGCTGCGTTGGCGAACAGGCAAATGAGGAAGCTGATCGCGGCAAGGCCGAACAGCGCTGCCGACTGAATCAGGAACGGCGCCGAGACCTGACTGTACCCGAGCGCGCCGAAGGTGCCGTTGGGCGAAAGGCTTCCCAAGAGATATTCGAACGCGGTCCATAAGGCGGGGAAGGCGATGAGCGCGGCAATCGCGCCGAGCCGCGTGTAGATCGCGCGCGCGAACAGGACTGTCGCGGCAAACAGAAGTGCAAGGATCAGAATCTGCGCACCGATGACGAGGGTGCCCATGAATCTCGCATAGCACTGAAAGAGAAAGAATTGCCCGAGCGCGAACGCGCCGACGCTTGTCAGCGCCGTCATCCACCATCTTGTATCGCCATAGGCCAGCCAGAGAACCGGCGTGGGCGCAATCCAGGCGAGCCACCACAAATCGGCCATGCCTTGCGACAGGTAGAACATCACGCCGCTGAGAAGCGCGCAGACGATGGCGATCATTTCCGTTTTCCCTTTGTCGAGAGCGAAGACAGGCAATCCATCATGGTGGCGCGGTAAAGCGCGCGAAACTGCGCGTCGTTCGTGAAGCGCCTGGCGCGGTGCATGGATATGAGCCCTTGCAGAAGCGCCGACAGCATCAGGGCCAGACGCAGCGGTGGCAGCGGCGCTAGCAGCCCTTGCGCCTGCGCCTCGGCGATGTGCTCCACTATCGTAGCGACGACGAGCGAGCGCCCGGAGACGAAATCGTCAGGGTATTTTCGCGCCTCGCGCGCGGGCAGCAGGAAGGCGGCGTCGAAACGGTGTGGATCGGTCAGCGCGAAATCGAGATAGGCTTGACCCATCTGTTCGAACCAGCGCAGGCCGCGCGCGGTGATCTTCGCCACTTTCTTCTCCCAGGCCGCGAAGCCGTCGCGCATCAACGCGTCCAGCAGCGCATCCTTGTCGGCGAAATGGCGGTACATCGCCATCGGCGAAAGCCCCGCGGCGGCGGCGACCTGGCGAACCGAAAGTCCGCCAAGCCCCTCCTTTGCGAAGATGGCCCTGGCGGCGTTCAAAAGGCGATCATGTGTTGTTTGCATGTGTACGATGTACGCTATTTTGCGTACGTTGTACACATCCTTCTCGAAGGCCCATCCTGATCGGCGGCAGATTCGCCCGAAGGAATGGCCCCCGCCGCAGGGGCGGCGGCAAAAGTGGGGAAGGCCCGGAAAATGCGGGGCTTCTTCCCCCAGAATTGCTGTGACCGGACTATGGCGTTTGCGCGATACGGGGCGAAGCATCCGTAGTAGATTTGGCGCGCGCTGCTGCTTTGGGGATCGGCATGAACATTCTTCGGCTTCTTAGCCTGGGTGCGATTTTTGCTTTCTCCTGCGCGGCCGCCGCGCCGTCGCTCAGTCCCGCGCAGAAACTGGCGATCTGCGGCAAGCGCACAACCTGCAGGCTCGTGACGATCCATCCCGCGGGGACGCTTCAGGTCGCGGAGGTCTTGTTCGGCGTGAAGGACAAGCCGGACGATGCACCGGATGAAGGCTGCAAAACTGCGGATGGCGACGATCCCGCCAATGGCGGCACCGAATATTGGCTGCTGAACGGCGCGAAACCCATCAATGTCCTTTCGCTTTGCAATGACGGTTACGGCGCGGCGGGCATGGGTGAGGACAGTGTGACGTTCTCCGCCAATCGCATGGTGCATGTGCAGACCGGCGGATCGTCGTGGCGATGGGACAGCACCGACACGCTGAGCCTCGTTCCGCTTCGGATTCTGTCGCAGGCGAGCTGCTCCTTTCACAATGTCGAGCCCAACACCGGCACGCTCGATCAGGTCGACTTCGTGAATTTCCGCGCCAGGGAAATCCGCAAGGATCCGGGCGCGACATGGAGCGATGCGGACAGCGACATTGGCTGCCCGGATGTGAAACCTGCGGCGTTCGCCAAATTGAAGCCCGTGCCCGGCGCAAAGCTGGTTGCCGCCTATCCGCTGATGACACCCGGAAACGGCAACGATCTCGGGATACAGAATATCTCTGCCGGCACGGTGCTTGGCTCCTGCGCGATGACGCTCTCCACCGATGGCGCGAACGGGTTTCTGACCTTCGGCAAGCCTGCGGACGCCGCGCATGCTGCGTCGCTGCGCGCTCTGGCGGTGAATTCCAAAACATTGCTCCTCCAAATCTACGATCCGGTGGCGGCGCCTGCGCCGGCCGGCAAAAGCTGGATCGGCGGTGCGCATGCCGAGGTGTGGCAAAAAGGCGATTATGACGACAGCGAAGGCGCGCCGAAACGTGCCGAGGTTGGGCAGATCGCGATC
>JAFECN010000380.1 GCA_018242145.1 Pseudomonadota bacterium | reverse complement strand
GGCGAGCTCGTAGGCGTAGCTCGCTGCGAGCACGCCCATGTCGTCGAACATCTTGCCCACGATCTGCAGACCCACCGGCAAACCATCCGACGTGAATCCGCACGGCACACTCGCCGCCGGTTGTTGCGTGAGATTGAACGGATAGGTGAAGGGCGACCAGGACATCCAGGCGCGGCCATCATCGTCCAGCGGCGAGAGCTGCCCGACCGCGAACGCCGGTGTCGCCACCTGCGGCGTGACGAGAAAATCGTATGTCTCCATGAACACGCGCATCGCGCTGCCGAACGCGCCGCGCGCGGCGGTGGCCTGCATGAACGCCTTCTTGTCGATCTTCATGCCCTCTTCCACCATCTGGCGCAGGCCGGGATCGAGTTTGGCTTTCTGTTCGTCCGGCAGATCGCCCAGCGCGAAGCCCGCGCCGGACCACCAGAGCTTCTGGAACGTGTCGCCGGTGTCGATGCCGCCCGGCGGATCGACCTGTTCGACATGGGCGCCCATCGCTTCGAAGCGCTTCACCGCTTTGGCGACAAGCGCCTCCACCTCGGGAATGATCTTCTTCACCCAGCCCAGACGCGGCGAATAGGCGATGCGCTTGCCGCGCATGGTCTGTTCGAGTTCGGCGGCATAGTCGGTCGGTTCATACGGCAGATTGAACCAGTCGCGCGCATCGGGTTTGGCGATGACATTCATCAGCATCGCGGAATCCTTCACCGTGCGGCTCATCGGGCCGACATGCGCGACGGTGCCGAAGGGCGACAGCGGATAGGCAGCGACGCGCCCGAAGCTCGGCTTCAATCCATAGGTGTTGGTGAAGCTCGCCGGAATGCGGATGGAGCCGCCGCCATCGGTGCCCAGCGCCAGCGGACAGAGACGCGCCGCCAGCGCCGCCGAGGAACCGCCTGACGATCCGCCCGGCGTCTTATCCTTGTTCCAGGGATTGCGCGTGATGCCGGTGAGCGGCGAATCCGTGCAGCCCTTCCAGCCGAATTCCGGCGTGGTGGTTTTGCCGATCAGCACCGCGCCCGCTTCCTTCAGCCGCGCGACCGTCGGCGCGTCTTCATTCCACGGCCCCTTGGGATCGACAGTGAGCGAGCCGCGCCGCGTGGCCCAGCCCTTGGTCACGAGCAGATCCTTCACCGCGACCGGCACGCCATCCAACGGCGACAGCGGATTGCCCTCCTGCCAGCGCTGCTCGGAGGCTTCCGCCTGCTGCAGCGTGGTATGCGCATCGATCAGGCAGAAGGCATTGATCTCGCTATCCAGCGCCTCGATGCGCGCGAGCAGACCTTGCGTCACCTCCACCGGCGAAAGATCGCCATCGTGATAAGCGCGGGAGAGCTGTTCGGCGGTCATCTCATGCGGTTCGGCCATGTCATTCATCCTTTCCGAGCGGAATGCCGGGATACCAGCCGCTCCTGGCGAGGAACGCGCGCGCGTCCTTCATCTCGATGATGTCGCGGATCGCGGCGCGCTTGTCGGCGGCGTGCTCGTAGTAGGACTGCACGATGCGCCGGCCCACCCAGTAGCCCATGTCGCCCGGCTTCTCGAGCGTGCCGTTGAAGAACCACGCGGACAATTCGGTCTTGTCTTCATCCGGCACGAAGGCGGTTTCGATTTGCTTCTCACGCCCCGCCGTCGCTTTCGCGAAATAGGCGTAGGACGTTCCGCCCGATGTCAGGATGCCCATGAACTCCGCGGCGCCTTCGATGAGCGCCGCATCGAGCACGGTGGGTTTGTCGATATTGTAGAAGGCCGGCGACGCCAGCGCCGGATGCACATGGGTGTATTCGTGCGCAATGACATACGTCACGCGGTTTTCGAGGTTGGGGCTCATCCACGTCACCGCGCACAGCGACTCCAGCCCAATCATCACGCCGGTCTGGTCCGCGATGGCGACCGGCTTGCCGCGCCCGATGGCGACCGTGACCCGCGGGAATTGCGCCTCTGGGTAAAGCGTGCCGAGCTTCGTTAGCGCCGCACTCACGCGGGCTTTGGCGCGCGGCAACACCGCGAGGCAATGGCGTGCGTCGGCATATATCTGCGGATGATCGGCGATGGCCTGCACGATGCGCGCCGCTGTTGTGCGGCGCTGCTTCAGGAAGCTGCGCAGGCCATCGCTGCCCTTGTCGATATAATCGTGCTGGATCTTGTCAGCCGTCGGATGACCGCCCGCCGCATCATAGACCTGATAGAAGAGTGTCACGTCCTCGGTGTGAACGACCGGCGAGGCCGCATCAGCGCAGCCGCCCCACATCAACACAGCCAGCGCGAAAGCAAATCCACGCATCAGTTCACCTTGGTCAGCGGCGCTTCGCGACCTCTTTCGACAAGGTGCAACGTCGCTCCATCCGTCTCGAACACCGTCACCGAGCAATTGTCCGGCGAGAACACGACGACACGATCGTCATCCGTCGCCGCGCCCATCAGCACGTTGATCGCGACATAGTGCGAGAACACCACCGTATCCTGCCGGATGGCGGCAACCGTGGCCACGCAATGCTCACGCCACGTCGCCAGTTCCGGATTCACGTCGCGCCACGAGCCTTGCATCAGCTTGCGCAGCCACACGGCGCGTTCTTCCAGCGATGCGAGATCGGGCGACGGGACTTCCGCCACCGCATGTTCGATCACCGGCGTCTTGCTCCAGAGTTGCGCCAATGGCGCGGCAGTCTGCTGCGTGCGCGCGAGCGGGCTCGACAGGATCGGCAGCGGGCCGATCCCTTTCAGCTTCAGCGCCACCGCATCCGCCTGTTCGCGCCCCAGCGCATTGAGACCGGGGTCCATCGACTCCCCGAAGCCCGCCGCCGCCTTGCCGTGACGGACCATGTAGATTCGTGTCATGTGCAATCACTTCTCCGGTGCCGACGTTGTTATTTCCGTTATTTCCGGTCGGGATAGCTCGCCGCCATGCCGGCGCGCACGTCCTGTTGCACGCCATATTGCGGGAACGGATAGCGGAACCCGTTCTTCGACAGCGCCTTCATGCCCGCGATCGCCTTGTGCAGATAGTCCGGCGGCGTCGCCATCAGCATCTCCTCATCCAGCACGCCGCCATAGCGGCGCTCGGCAAAACAGGGAATGGACAGCGACGGCGTGCGCGTGGTCAGCGCCCTTCCCCAGCTATCCGCGCAGGCGCTTTCGCCCACGACGCTCCAGTCGAAGCGCTTGTAGCCGGACCATTGCAGGCCGTTGATGAAATAGATCATGGCGCCGGGCGTGGCGTAGAACAGCGCGATGTCCGGCGGATCGAGGCGCCCGCTCGCGAGCGGCGCGACCGCCAGCGCTTCATAGCGGCCATCCGGCACGCAATTCATGGCCGCCTGATGCGCGCCCGCGTCCTCGACCGTCGAGAACCAGACATTGGTCATATGCTTGCCGGATTTCCATTCGTCCGTCTTCGCATGGCCAAGGCCGACCACGGCACGGCATTGCGCCCCGACCAGATCGTCCGCCGTGATGCCGACGGTCCAGCCCAGACGCGAGGCCTGGCCCACGATCTGATCCAGCGTGTGGATGGTGGATGGGCGGCGGATCTTCGGGATCGCTTCCATATCGGCGCGCTTTTCGAACATCTTCATGCCGAAGGGAACGCTGCGCAGTTTCAAAAGCTGCTGCAGTTCATCCACGATATCCGGCCAGTTCTCCGCCATCGCATCCTCCCGGTTTCCGCGCCACCGCCGCGGCGAAAATCTTCTAGGCGTTCGCCAGCGCCTGAAACGTCGCCATCGCGAGGCCGAGGCCGCGCATGTCGCCGGTGGTGGTGCCGTGCATCACGTTCATCACGTAAGAAAGCGTCACGCGCGCGTCGTAGTCGATGATGATGATGGAGCCGCCATAGCCGCCCCAATAGATCGTGTTCGGATTGGGCAGCGGCACCGCGCCGCCCGCCAGCCCGAAGCCGAGGCCGAAGCGCGCGGGGATTCCCATCACAAGGTCCTTGCCTTCGATCTGAAGCTCCAGCGCCTTGCGCGCGCCCGCCTCGGACAGGAAGCGCTTGCCTTGCGAGACGCCGCCATTGGCAAGGATGGTGTGAATCTCCGCCACCGAACGTGCATTGCCGGTGCCGCCGGCCGCGGGAATCTCCG
>JAFECN010000037.1 GCA_018242145.1 Pseudomonadota bacterium | reverse complement strand
GCGAACGGATCGAGGCGCGGGCGCAATATGCGCGGGAAGAAGGGGCCGAAGCGGGCACGGAAAGCGAAGAAAAAGGCCCGCTCAAGCTCGCCATTGTCGGGCGGCCCAAGGTCGGCAAGTCGAGCCTGTTCAACCGCCTGCTCGGCGAAGAACGCGCATTGACCAGCCCGGAGGCCGGCACGACGCGCGATGCGGTGATCGCCAAATGGAAGGCCGGCGAGCGCGATATCCTGCTGCACGACACGGCGGGGCTGCGCAAAAAAGCGCGCATCGCCGGGCACACGCTGGAAGAGCTGTCGGTGGACAGCACGCTGGAGGCCATCCGTTTCGCCGAATGCGTGGTCATCGTGATCGACGCGACCATGCCCTTCGAGAAGCAGGACCTGACCATCGCCGACCTCATCGCCCGCGAAGGCCGCGCCGTGGTGTTCGCCGTCAACAAATGGGATCTGGTCGAAAACCGCGGCGGCAAGATTTCCGAACTGCGCGAGAAGCTGGACCGGCTGCTGCCGCAGGTGTGGGGGGCGCCCTTGATCGCCGTTTCGGCGCGCACGGGCGAAGGTCTGGATCGCTTGCTGCCCGCCATCGAAGAAGCCGATCGCGCCTGGAACCTGCGCGTCAGCACGGCGCAACTGAACCGCTTTCTGGAAGATGCGCTGCAGCGTCATCCCCCGCCGGCCGTCAGCGGCCGCCGCGTACGCGTGCGTTACATGACGCAGGTGAAAGCCCGGCCGCCGACCTTCGCCCTTTTCGGCAACCAGCTCGACGCGCTGCCCGAACATTATCTGCGCTATCTGACGAACGAACTGCGCGAGGCCTTCGCCCTCAAGGGCATCCCGATGCGCTTTGTGCTCAGGACGTCGAAGAATCCGTTTGCCGATAATCGATGAGTTCGCCGTTCTTTGTGAACGCAGGCGACAACATCTCGACGATCAGCGGAGCCACAATCTCCGGCGGCTGGAGCGATTTCGGATCTTCGCCCGGCATGGCGCGCGCGCGCATGCGGGTGCGCAACGGGCCGGGGCTGAACAGATTGACCTTGATGTTGGTGCTTTCGCATTCCGCCGCATAGGTCAGCACCAGCGATTCCAGCGCCGCCTTGGTCACGGCATAGGAGCCCCAATAGGGCGTGTGCTTGCGCGCCGCGCCGGAGGTGACGAACACCGCCCTGCCCGCATCCGACTTGCGCAGCAAGGGATCGAGCGAGCGGATCAGGCGCCAGTTCGTCGTGACGTTCAGGTCGATCGCTTCCTGCCACATCTTCGGCGCAAGATGCGTCAGCAGGCTGAGTTCGCCCAGCGCACCGGCATTGCCGAACAAGCCGTCCAGCCTGCCCCAGCGCTCGTAAATGGAGGCGCCAAGCTGGTCGATGCCGTCGAAATTGCGCAGATCCATCGGCACAAGGGTCGCGCCTTCGCCGCCATCCTGCTTGATCTCGTCGTCGAGATCTTCGAGCCCGCCGGATGTGCGCGCCACCGCGATCACATGCGCGCCCGTCCTGGCGATGGCGCGCGCCGCGGCGCGGCCGATCCCGCGCGAAGCGCCGGTCACAAGAACGATGCGTTCCGTCACGCGACTTCAGCCAGCAGCGAGAGCTGTCCGTCCTTGCGCCCGCCGGTCACGTCGGTGAGTTCGATGGGATAATCGCCGGAGAAGCAGGCATCGCAGAACTGCGGCTTCTTCGCATCGCGCTTCTGTTCCCCCATCGCGCGATAGAGACCGTCCATCGAGATGAAGGCGAGGCTGTCGGCGTTGATGTATTGGCGCATCTCTTCCACGCTCATGCGGTGCGCCAGAAGGTCTTCCTTGTTCGGCGTATCGACGCCGTAGAAGCAGGAATCCTTCGTCGGCGGGCTGGCGATGCGGAAATGCACCTCCGTCGCCCCGGCATCGCGCACCATCTGGACGATCTTCTTGGAGGTCGTGCCGCGCACGATGGAGTCATCCACCAGGATCACGCGCTTGCCCTGCAGCTTGGCGCGGTTGGGATTGTGCTTCAGGCGCACGCCCATGTGGCGCACCGCATCCGTCGGCTCGATGAAGGTGCGGCCGACATAATGGTTGCGGATGATGCCAAGCTCGAAGGGCAAGCCGGACTCGGCAGCGAAGCCGAGTGCCGCGGGCACGCCGGAGTCCGGCACCGGGATCACCATGTCGGCAATCGCAGGCGCTTCCTTGGCCAGTTCCGCGCCGATCTGCTTGCGCGCGTCATAGACGTTGCGGCCTTCGACCGTGGAGTCGGGCCGCGCGAAATAGACATATTCGAAGATGCAGAAGCGCTCCGGCTGCGGCGCGAAGGGGAAGTAGGACTTGATCCCGTCGCGGTCGATCACCAGCATTTCGCCCGGCTTCACATCGCGCACGAACGTCGCGCCGATGATGTCCAGCGCGCAGGTTTCGGAGGTGAGGATCGGGGCGCCATTGAGTTCGCCCAGCACCAGCGGACGCACGCCCCACGGATCGCGCACGCCGATCAACTTCTTGGACGTCAACGCCACCAGCGAATAGGCGCCCTCGACCTGCTTCAGCGCATCGATCAGCCGGTCCATGATGGGGCCGAAACTGCTGCGCGCGACCAGATGAATGATCGTCTCGGTGTCGGAAGTGGATTGGAAGATCGCGCCTTCCCGCACCAGTTCGGAGCGCAGCGTGCGGGCATTGGTGAGATTGCCGTTATGCGCGATGGCGATGCCGCCGCCCGCCAGATCGGCGAACATCGGCTGGATGTTGCGCGCCATGGAGCCGCCGGTGGTGGAATAGCGCACATGGCCCACGGCGTTGCCGCCGCGCAGCTTCTCCGCATGGGGGCTGTTCTTGCCGAAGATATCGCCCACGAGGCCCGGATGGCGCTCGGCGATGAATTGCGTGCCGTCATAGGTGACGATGCCGGCGGCTTCCTGCCCGCGATGCTGAAGCGCATGCAGGCCGAGCACGGTCAACGCGCCCGCATCGGGATGCCCGAAAACGCCGAACACGCCGCATTCCTCGTGCAGCTTGTCGTCGTCGAAGGGAGAGGTCGTGCCGTTCATGGCTTCTTCCCACCGCCGGAAGTCGATTGGATGAGCCTGTCTAGCCCCTCACGCTCGCTTTCGCCATAGCTCTTTTTCGCAGGTCTGGCGTGGCCTTTGGCCGCTTCTTTCACGCCCGGTTTGGCGTGCGGACGCGGCAATTCCTTGGTGGCGGTGCGGGCTTTGTGCGGATGTGAGACATAGACCGGCTCATCGGCGGCGACAGCGTGGTGGCCGCGCTGTTCCGGTACCAGCGACAACAGCACATCGCCGGTGTCCTGGATCAGCGGCAACGTCCAGGCCTGTGCGATCCAGGCCGGCTGCTTCTTCACCGGCACGATCAGGGTGAAGAGGATATAGGCGAGCGAGATGAGGATCAGTCCGCGCACGATGCCGAACACCGCGCCGAGCGAGCGATCCAACGGGCCAACCGAGGACTGCTGCACATTGTCGGCGAACCGCGCGCTGATGAAGGACAGCGGGATCAGCACCACAAGGAACACCGCGACATAGGCCACGATCAGCCCCGCGACCGGCGACATGGAGTTTCCCAGAAGCGGCGCGGCGGAGGGCGCGAAGTAGAGCGTCGCGAAGGCCGCGGCCGCCCAGGCGAAAATGGACAGTGTCTCGGCCACGAAGCCGCGATAGACCGCGAACACCGCCGAGGCGCCGATGACGGCCACCACCAGAAGGTCGATCCAATGGAAACTGAATGCAGCCATTGATTCTATTTTACCACGGCGACGGGTCCGGGGCCGCGCGCGCCACCCGCGAATTGCGCCAGTTCGGCCACATCGCTGATCGGGTGTAGCGCCAATCCCACGCCGTCCGCCTTGGTGCCGGTGGGCACCACGGCGCGGGTGAAGCCCAGCTTGGCGGCTTCCTTGAGGCGAAGCTCGGCCTGCGGGCCGGGCCGCACATCGCCGGAAAGGCTGATTTCGCCGAAATAGACCGTGTCCTTGGGCAAGGCACGTCCGGTGAACGAGGAGATAAGTGCTGCGGCAGCGGCCAGATCCGCTGCCGGTTCGCCGACCTTTAGCCCGCCGGCGACATTCAGATAGACATCGTGCCCGCCCATCCCAAGCCCGCCACGGGCATCGAGCACCGCCAGAATCATCGCAAGCCGACTCGATTCCCAGCCAACCACCGCGCGGCGCGGCGTGCCGTAAGCCGGTGCAGCCACCAGCGCCTGAATCTCGACCAGCAGAGGCCGCGTGCCCTCCATGCCCGCGAACACCGCATTGCCCGGCGCGTTACTGTGCCGGTCGCCGAGGAACAGCGCCGAGGGATTGGCGACCTGAGACAGTCCCGCGCCAGTCATCTCGAACACGCCGATCTCGTCCGTCGCGCCGAAACGGTTCTTCACCGCGCGCAGGATGCGGAAGTGATGGCCACGCTCGCCTTCGAAATAGAGAACCGCATCGACCAGATGTTCGACGGCTTTGGGCCCCGCGATCTGCCCGTCCTTGGTGACATGGCCGACGAGCAGCAACGCCGCGCCGCTGGCTTTCGCATAGCGCACAAGATCGAATGAGGCCGTGCGCACCTGCGCGATCGTGCCGGGCGCGGCTTCCAGCGCGGACGTCCAGATCGTCTGGATGGAGTCGATGGCGATGATGCCGGGTGCGGGTTGCGACTCCAGCGTGGTCAGGATGTCTTCCACATTGGTGGCCGCGCCGAGCGCGACTTTCGCCTCCGACAATCCCATGCGCGCCGCGCGCAACCGCACCTGCGCCATCGCCTCTTCGCCAGAGATATAGACGGCGTGGCCGCCCTTGTTCGCATAAGACGCCAGCG
The DNA here is from genome assembly GCA_018242145.1 of Pseudomonadota bacterium. GTDB lineage: Bacteria > Pseudomonadota > Alphaproteobacteria > Micropepsales > Micropepsaceae > Rhizomicrobium. The sequence goes on along the minus strand of JAFECN010000037.1, from coordinate 1,604 downwards.
CCTGAAGGATCAGCGTGGACTTGCCGACGCCCGGATCGCCGCCGATCAAAAGCGCAGACCCCGGCACCAAGCCGCCGCCCGCGACGCGATCGAACTCCGCCGTGCCGGTGATGCGGCGCGGCGGTTCCTTATCGACGGTCTTTAGATCTTCCAGCGCGATCCTGCGCCCACGCTTGCGCGGCCCCGCATTGTTGCCCAGCGGCGGCGCCGCGCCCTCTTCCGTGATCGTATTCCACCCGCCGCAAGCCTCGCACTTCCCGGCCCATTTGGACGTGACGTTTCCGCAAGACTGGCAAACGAAGGTGGAAGAGGATTTGGCCATGATTCCACTATACCACGGGCGTCAATAGCGCGGAGGCGTGCCGAAAGTTATTCAAACCTTTTCGCAAACACCGCACCCGCGAATTCCCGATACAATTCCGGCATCGGCAAGCGAACAATCTCACCCAAAATTGTCATGGCCCGCAAAAGCGGGCCACCCAGGTGGGACCGCACAAATGGATCGAACCTACTATGTCTATATTCTCGCAAGCCGAAGAAATGGCACGCTATATGTCGGCGTCACCAACAACCTTCTGCGGAGAGTGTCGGAACATCGCGACGGCATCGCAGAAGGCTTCACGAAGAAATATGGCATCAAGCATCTGGTTCATTTCGAATGTTTTGAAGACATTCATGCAGCGATCCACCGCGAAACGCGCCTCAAGAAATGGCGGCGCCAATGGAAGATCGATCTCATTCAGAAGAAAAATCCTTTGTGGGACGATCTCTTCGAGCAGCTAACAGCGCCGATGCCTCTGCCGGCGTGGCTCTCGCAAGAAGAAAAGACCGCCAATCCCTTCCAGACCTGAGAAACCCGACCTGGGTGGCCCGCTTTTGCGGGCCATGACAGTAGGGTTAGCCGCGCACCTCCATCTTGATGGGGCCTTCGGCGCGGCCGTGGATGAACTGGTCGACATACTCGTTTCCGGAAGCGTCGATTTCCTTCGTCGGCCCCTGCCAGATGATCTTGCCCTTGTAGAGCATGGCGATGCGGTCGCTGATCTTGCGCGCGCTTGTCATGTCGTGCGTGATCGACACGGCTGTGACGCCGAGGTCCTTCACGGTGGAGACGATCAGATCGTTGATGACATCGGCCATGATGGGATCGAGGCCGGTGGTCGGCTCGTCGAAGAACAGGATTTCCGGATCGGCGGCGATGGCGCGGGCAAGGCCGACGCGCTTCTGCATGCCGCCCGACAATTCCGACGGCGAAAGCGCCGCGACTTCGGGCCCAAGCCCGACCTTGGCGAGTTTCTCGATCGCGACGTCTTTGGCGCGACGGCGGCCCATGCCGCGGCCCTGAATGAGCGCGAACGCGACGTTCTCCCAAACCGGCAGCGAGTCGAACAGCGCGGCGCCCTGAAACAGCATGCCGAACTTCTTCAGCACCGCCTCGCGCGCACGGCCGCCCAGATGCGTCGTCTCCTTGCCGTCGACAAAAATCTTTCCGGCATCGGGGCGAATGATCCCGAGAACCGATTTGATGGTGACGGACTTGCCGGAGCCGGAGCCGCCGATGATGACGACGCTCTCGCCCTTGCCGACCTTCAGGTCCACGCCGT
>JAFECN010000379.1 GCA_018242145.1 Pseudomonadota bacterium | reverse complement strand
CTGCGACAGGCATGCTGGCGCAGCAGACCAATGTCGAAGTCATCGCGAACAATCTCGCGAACATGAACACGACCGGATTCAAGCAGCAGCGCGCCGAATTTCAGGACCTGCTCTATCAGAACATCGAGCAGGCGGGCGCGCAGACCTCCGACTCCGGCACGGTGCTGCCGACAGGCATTCAGCTCGGCTCCGGCGTGCGCACCGCCGCCATCAGCCGCATCATGACGCAGGGCGATGCCTCGAACACCGGCAATCCCTACGACCTGATGATCCAGGGCTCCGGCTATTTCCACATCACCATGCCGGACGGCACGGATGCCTACACGCGCGCCGGCAATTTCGCGCTGTCGCCGGAAGGCCAGATCGTCACCGACAAGGGCTACACCGTGGCGCCGGGCATTGCCGTGCCGTCGAATGCGACGGCCATCACGGTGAACGCGCAAGGTCAGGTGATGGCCACGATACCGGGCCAGACCGCGCCGCAGACGCTGGGCCAGCTCGAACTGGTGCGTTTCCCCAACGAAGGCGGCCTTGCCGCGCAGGGCGACAATCTTTTCACCGAGACCGCCTCTTCGGGATCGGCGCAGGCGGGCGTTCCGGGATCGACCGGCTACGGCACCATCCAGCAGGGTTATCTGGAAACCGCCAACGTCAATCCGGTGGAAGAGGTGACGGCGCTGATCACCGCGCAGCGCGCCTACGAAATGAATTCGAAAGTCGTCACCGCCGCCGACGACATGATGCAGACAACCTCGCGCATGGGAGGCTCATGATGATCCGCGCTCTTATCGTCGCTCTCGCCGTTCTGGCGCTGCCGGTGTTCGCCAATATGGCGCTGGCCCAAGGCGCCGACATGCAGATCGTGGTGCCGGTGCATGCCATTCCGCGCGGCACGATCATCGCCGACTCCGATCTCACCTATCAGGCCGTCGATCCGTCGTCGGTGCAGGCCGGGATCGTGACCTCGATGAACGATCTGGACGGCATGCAGACGCGCCGCGTGCTGCGCGCCGGAGAGCCGGTGCGCCCGGACGATGTGCGCAAGCCCATCCTGGTCACCAAAGGCTCGACCGTGACGATGATCTTCGCCGTGCCCGGCGTCATGCTGACCGCCGTGGGCAAGGCGATGAGCGAAGGCGGCATGGGCGAAACCGTGACGGTGCTCAATCCGATTTCCTATCGCCAGATTTCCTGCACCGTGACCGGTGCCGGCACCGTGAGCGCCGGAAGCCAAGGCGCAACCATCACCCAAATCGCAGCCCTGCAGAAGTGAAACCCATGATCCGCACCATCCTGAAGAATACGGCCTGCATCGCCCTTCTGGGCACGGCGCTCGGCGGCTGCTCCGCCGTGGACCGGCTGGAAAATATCGGCCAGGCGCCCAAGCTGTCGCCGATCACCAATCCGGTGATGCAGAAGGGCTACCAGCCGGTGGTGATGCCGACCGAGCAGGCGCCGCCGGGGCCGCGCGCGGCCAATTCGCTGTGGACGCCGGGATCGCGCAGCTTCTTCCACGATTCACGCGCCAGCCATGTGGGCGACATCCTGACGATCAACATTTCGATCGCGGACGCCGCCAAGATCTCGGACACCACGTCGCGCAGCCGCGCCAATTCGGACGACGCCAACCTGACCAACTTCTTCGGCCTCGAAGACGAATTGCAGAAGGCGCTGCCCAATGCCGCCGATCCGTCGAGCCTGGTGAAGATGGGATCGAACACCTCCAATGTCGGTTCGGGTTCGGTGAACCGTTCGGAGAACGTGAACCTGACGCTGGCGGGTCTCGTCACGCAGGTTCTGCCCAACGGCAATCTGGTGGTGAACGGCCATCAGCAGGTGCGCGTGAACTACGAGCTGCGCGACTTGCAGATCTCCGGCATCGTGCGCCCCGAAGACATCACCAGCGACAACACCGTCAGCCTGTCGCAGATCGCCGAGGCCCGCGTGTCCTATGGCGGCAAGGGCCAGATCACCGACATGCAGCAGCCGCGCTATGGCAGCCAGGTGTTCGACGTGCTGATGCCGTTCTGAAAAAGAGCGAGTAGGGAATAGTGAGTAGCGAGTAGCGGGCGATTTTTCTATTCGCTACTCACTATTCCCTACTCGCTCGTCTTCAATCGTCCTTGTAGACCTTCTCGCGGCGCTCGTGGCGTTCCTGCGCTTCGATGGACAGCGTGGCGATGGGGCGCGCATCGAGGCGCTTGAGGCCGATGGGTTCGCCCGTCTCTTCACAGAAACCGTAGGAACCGTCTTCGATGCGGCGCAGGGCGGAATCGATCTTGGCGATCAGCTTGCGCTGGCGGTCGCGGGTGCGCAGTTCGAGCTGGCGTTCGGCTTCGGTCGAGGCGCGGTCGGCCAGATCGGCGAAGGGCGTCGTTTCGCTTTGCAGGTTCTGGATCGTCTCGCGGCTTTCGCGCAGGATCTCGTCCTTCCACGCCAGCAATTTGCGGCGGAAATATTCGCGCTGCCGCTCGTTCATGAAGGGCTCGGATTCGGACGGCTTGTAACCGGACGGCAGTTCAACACCCATGGGCACACCCCAGTTCGATGACTCGCCCCACACTGAGCGCGCGGGGTTATACAGACCCCAGCCGCCCCCGGCAAATGGAATAAAACCCGCCAGGATTCACAAAAACGTCTTTGTGGACAGGGGTTTACGAGGCCGCAGCCTGGTCGCTTTGTTCCAGCTTGGCGAGTTCCACGCGGGCGCGCAGTTCGATCTCGTCGAGGACGTTCTGCAACTTCGGGTCGGAGAAGCCTTCCTGGCGCTGGCTGACGGCATTGGCGAGGCGGTTGAGCGTGGCGCGCGGAATGCCGCCGGCCAGAAGCCCGTCGCGCACCTCATCCAGCATGTCGAGCAGGTGCTCGCCATGGGCCAGACCGCGCGAACGGCCGCTGGTGGAATCGTCGAGGCCCTGCAGCGTGAGAATGCTTTCGACCGATGCGATGGCGCCGCTGGACGCAACGGTTTGCGCGCGCGGCTGTTCGGTGGTGGTGGACACCGTGAAGGCGCTGTCGGACGACGCCGTGCTGCCCGACGTGCGGCGAACAGACGACGATCCAACGCGGCTGGTGCTCCTGATCTCCATGGGCAAACTCTTCCCACTGCGACAGGCCACCATCGCGCGATATGGTTAAGGTCCGCCTAACGCGGTTTAGAGCGGGTTGCCATCTATCTGAATCCCAACTCCCGTCATCGCCCGGCCCTTCGCCTTTTTGCGAAGGGTCCGGGCGACCCAATTTCCTGCGCCAAAAAATGGGTCACCCGGATCGCTCGCGAAAATGCGAGCGACCGGGTGATGACGAAATTTGGGTGGAAAGCAATCTGCTTCAGGCGCGATGATAGGGATGGCCGGCCAGAATGGTGATGGCGCGGTAGATCTGCTCCGACAGCATGGCGCGCACCAGAAGATGCGGCCAGGTCTGCGGCCCGAAGGCGAGGCTGCGCCCGGCCTTGATGCGATCCGGCAGCGCCAGTCCGTCCGGGCCGCCGATGACGAAGGCCATATCGCGCGCCCCGGCATCGCGCATCGCGCCCAGCATCTCCGCGAACGCATCCGACGTCATGCCCTTGCCCTTGGCATCGAGCACAACGACATGCGCGCCTTCGGGGATGCGCGAGGCCAGGCGCTCGCCTTCCTCGGCGATGCGCGAGCGCGCCTCGCGCAGCTTGGAGACATTCACCTCTTCGATGGTGACGCTGGTGAAGCCCGCGCGCTTGCCCATCGCGCGCGCCCGATTGGCATAGTCTTCGGTGAGCGCGCCTTCCGGCGTGCCGCGGGCCTGGCCCACGGCGATGATCGCAAGACGCATGGTCAGCCCACGGCGCGGCGCGGCGGCTCGTCCACGCTCCACATGCCTTCGAGGTCGTAATAGCTGCGCACTTCGGGGCGAAAGACATGGACGATGACGTCGCCCGCATCGACCAGCACCCAATCGCCCTGCGCCGCGCCGTCGATGGGGCGCGTGCCGTAACCGGCATCTTTCAGCTTGCGCGCCAGATGCTCGGCGATAGACGCCACATGGCGCGAGGAGCGGCCGGTGGCGATGACAAGCGCATCGGCCAGCGACGAGCGGCCTTCCAGGTCGATCGTCACGATGTCCTCGGCCTTGTCCTCATCCAGCGACTGGACGATGCGTGCGACAAGCTCGGACGGTTTCTTCGCCGCGCGCGGCTTCACGGCCGCTTTCGCGGGCGTCTTCGGTTTGGAAGTTTTCGTCGCTTTGGATTTCGGCGCGCTGGCCTTGCGCGCTTTCGCGGGCCGTTTGGCGGCCTTGGCGTTCTTCGGCGCGGATTTCGCGCCGGTGGTCTTGCGGGTCAGAATTCAAATCCTCCGTTCAGCGCAAACCGGGTGCGCGAAACAGGACGTTTTGACATTCCGTCCGTGACCCACGCTCCCTTCAGGCTTGCGGCGCAATCCTATCATGCCCGCATTGCCGCATCCAACTAGGGCTGGCAGGCCAGAAAGAGATTTTCCTGCCAGTCGGATTTCGCCCGCAACTGGGTGGCGCTGAGCGGATTGCGCGGCCCGTCCACGATGGTGATGCAGGGCAGATTCCCGCGCTTCAGGCGCGCGGCATTGCAGCGGCGGCCGGACAGCGTTTGCATGGCCTTGGCCTTGAGCGGCGCGAGCGTGGAACCGGGGCGCATGACGACGGCCATGGGGACACGGCGGATGATGTCCTGCCAGCGCTTCCAGCGATGGAAACTCTCCAGATTGTCCGAGCCCATGAGCCAGACGAAATTCACGCCGGGAAACCGGCGTTGAAGCCTTGTGATCGTGTCGATGGAGTAGCGCGTGCCCAGATCGCGCTCCAGATCGACCACCAGGATGCGCGGATGATGCTCGAACAGGCTCGCGGCATAGGCCATGCGATGCTGCAAGGGCGCCATGCCGATGGACGGCTTGAGCGGGTTCTGCGGCGCGACCAGCCACCACACATAATCGAGCTTGAGCGCCTTCATCGCCATGTCGCTGACATGCAGATGGCCTTCATGCGCGGGATTGAACGAGCCGCCCAGCAAGCCGATGCGCAGCCCCGGCGCGACGGGACCGGGCGGGCGAATCCACGGATGCGGCGCGCGTTCGTTCTTCATGGCCGCGCCTGCCCCGTGCCGCGCACGACATCCTTGAAGGTGGTGAGCTGTTCCACGCCGACGGGCCCGCGCGCATGCAGCTTGCCCGTGCCGATTCCGATTTCCGCGCCCATGCCGAACTCGCCCCCATCCGCGAACTGTGTCGAAGCATTCCACAAGACGATGGCGGAATCGAGCGCGGCCAGAAAGCGCTCCGCCGCGCGCGCATCCTCGGTGACGATGGATTCGGTGTGGTGCGAGCCATAGGTTTCGATGTGACGGATCGCATCGTCCACGCCATCGACCGCCTTCACCGTGATGACCGCGTCCAGATATTCGGTGCGCCAGTCTTCTTCCGTCGCGGGCTTCGCGGCGGGGAATATCGCGCGCACCGCATCGTCGCCGCGGATTTCGCAGCCGGCATTCTTCAGGTCTTCCAGAATCGGCAGGCCATGCGACGACAGAATCGCCTTGTCGATCAGCAGCGTTTCAGCGGCGCCGCAGACGCCGGTGCGGCGCATCTTGGCGTTGAGAACGATGTTGCGCGCCATGGCGAGATCGGCCGCCGCGTGGACATAGACGTGGCAGATGCCCTCCAGATGCGCGAGCACCGGCACGCGCGCTTCGGATTGCACGCGCGCGACCAGCGATTTGCCGCCGCGCGGGATGATGAGGTCGATCGTGCCGTTCAAGCCTTGCAGCATTGCGCCGACCGCATTGCGGTCCGTGGTCTTCACAAGCTGGATCACGGTTTCGGGAAGAGCGGCGGCGCGCAAGCCTTCCAGCATCGCGGCATGGATGGCGGCGGAGGAGCGCGCGGATTCCGAACCGCCGCGCAGGATGACGGCGTTGCCGGATTTCAGGCACAGCGCCGCCGCATCCGCCGTCACATTGGGGCGGCTTTCATAGATCATGCCGATGATGCCGATGGGCGTGGCGATGCGCCGGATATCGAGGCCATTGGGCCGCTGCCAGCGCGCCAATTCGCGGCCGACCGGATCGGCCAGCGCCGCGATATCCTCGACACCGTTCGCCATCGCTTCGATGCGCTTCTCGTCCAGCAGCAGACGGTCACGCATGGCAGGCGTGAGATCCTTCGCGGCGGCGAGGTCTTCGGCGTTGGCGGCAAGAATATCTGTCGCATGGGCGCGGATCGCGGCGGCGGCGGATGTGAGCGCCGTGGCCTTTGTTTCGGCGGAGGCTTCGCGCAAAGCGCGCGCCGCATCGCGGGCGGCTGCGCCCATCGCCAGCATGTCGCGCGCCAGATCGCCGCTCATGCGCTGCCCGTCAGCGCCAGATCGTCGCGGTGGATCATCTCGTCGCGCCCGCGATAGCCCAAGATGGCTTCGATCTCGTTGCTCTTCTTGCCCGCGATGCGTTCGGCATCGGAGGCGTTGTAGGCGCACAGCCCGCGCGCGATCTCGTGGCCCTGCTGGTCGCGCACCGCAACCGCATCGCCGCGCTCGAAACGCCCGTCGATCTGGCGGATGCCCGCGGGCAACAGGCTCTTGCCTTCCGACAGCGCGCGCGCCGCGCCCGCATCCACGATGAGCGCGCCCTGCGGCGCAAGCCCGCCCGCGATCCAGCGCTTGCGCGCCGCGGCGGGGGTGGTGCTGGCGCGAAAGCGCGTGGACTTCGCGCCGCCTTCGATGGCGTGCAGCGGATGATCGACGGCGCCTTTGGCGATGATGGTTTCGCAACCGGCACCCGCCGCGATCTTGGCGGCGATGAGCTTGGACACCATGCCGCCGCGGCCCACGCCGGAGACGGACGTTCCCGCCATCGCTTCGATCTCGCGCGTGATCGCCGCGACCTCGGGAATATGTTTCGCGGCGGGATCGGTTGTCGGATCGGCGGTGTAGAGGCCGTCCACATCCGACAGCAGAACGAGACAATCGGCTTCCATCATGGAAGCGACGCGCGCGGCGAGACGATCGTTGTCGCCGAAACGGATTTCGGCGGTTGCCACCGTGTCGTTCTCGTTGATGACGGGAATGCTGCCCAGAGACAGCAGCGTTTTCAGCGTGGCGCGGGCGTTCAGATAGCGCGCGCGTTCTTCGGTGTCGTCCAGCGTGAGCAGAATCTGCGCGGCGGTGATGCCTTCGCCGGAGAGAATATCGGCATAGGCCCCGGCGAGACGCACCTGCCCCACGGCGGCGGCGGCCTGGCTTTCCTCCAGCTTCAAAACACCGGATTTCAGATCGAGCGCGCGGCGGCCGAGCGCGATGGCGCCGGACGAGACGAGGATGACGTCCTTGCCGCCGCGCCTGAGCGCCGCGACATCGGCGCACAAGGTTTTCAGCCAGTCGCGGCGGAGCGCGCCGCCTTCGATCAGAAGCGCCGAGCCGATCTTGACGACGATGCGCCTGGCATCCGCAAACATGTCACGGCGTCCAGACGCGCACGGGCGTGGCGCGCTTTTTCTCTTTGACGCGGCGCTTCGAAATTTCCTTCACCAGCGCGCGCAAAATCTCGTTCACGCCTTCGCCGGTGACGCCGGACATCAGGAACACTTTCGCGCCGCTCGCCTTCTCCAGCGCGGCCTTCTTCTTGACGATCTGCGCCTTGGGAATGGAGTCGATCTTGTTGAGCGCCAGAATCTCCGGCTTCTCGGAAAGCCCGTGGCCATAGGCTTTGAGTTCGCCGCGGATGGTGCGGTAGGCGCCGACGATGGCGCTTTCGGTTCCGTCGATCAGATGCAGGATCACGCTGCAGCGTTCGGCATGGCCGAGAAAACGGTCGCCCAGCCCCGCGCCTTCATGCGCGCCTTCGATGAGGCCGGGAAGATCGGCGATGACGAAATCGCGGTCGTCGATCTTCACCATGCCGAGCTGCGGATTGAGCGTGGTGAAGGGGTAATCCGCGATCTTGGGTTTCGCCGCCGACACGCGCGACAGGAACGTGGATTTGCCCGCGTTGGGCAAACCGATGAGGCCCACGTCTGCGATGAGTTTCAGACGCAGGATGATCGTCTTCTCTTCGCCGGGCTGGCCGGGATTGGCGTGGCGCGGCGCCTGATTGGTGGCGGTCTTGAAATGGGCGTTGCCGAAACCGCCATTGCCGCCTTTGGCGAGCAACACGCGGTCGCCGGCATGCGCGAGATCGGCGATCAGCGTTTCGCCGTCTTCCGCATAGATCTGCGTTCCGACCGGCACGCGGATGACGGCGTCGTCGCCGCCCACGCCGGTCATCAGCTTGCCCATGCCGCCCTGGCCGCTTTTGGCTTTGATATGCTGCTGGAAGCGGTAGTCGATCAGCGTGTTGAGGTTCTCGACGGCCTCGGCATAGACGTCGCCGCCCTTGCCGCCATCGCCGCCCCACGGACCGCCATATT
>JAFECN010000378.1 GCA_018242145.1 Pseudomonadota bacterium | reverse complement strand
TTTCTGGGCCGCCGACATCTGCGCCGGTGTCGCTGGGTTTCCATCGGCCGCCGGCGACTGTTCAAGGGCAGCAGCCTGCTGAGCGATTGTTTCTGCGGCTGTCTGCTGCTCGGCCGCCAGATTGGCGATCGATTCCGCGATTGCCTGATCGCGTCGAACATCCTGCTCTTTAGCGGCCAGATCCGCGGCGGCCCGTTCTAACGCGGCTTCAGCCGTCGTGGCTGCGGCTTCCATCTGCTGTGGTGAATTTCCCGCGTCAGCTCCCATCTGCGCCGCTTCCGCGGCAACATCGACCGCCTCGGCAGCGGCGGGATCTGCTTTGGCAACCTGATCTCCCAGCGCTTCCGTTTGATCCGCTTGCTGAGCCAGCGCCTTGGCCTGCTCGGCGGCGGCCTGCTGGATTGCCTGATCGAGTTTTTTTCCGGCGTCCTTTAACGCTTCGGTGGCCTTGGCCTGCGCCGCAGGCGCTGCTTCCGGCTTGTCTGCAAGGGCTTGTTGAGCAGCATCGGTGGCGTCTGCGGCAGGAGCGACTTCAGCTCCGGCTTCGGCCGACGCTTCGGACGCCATTTCTTGAGCGGCTTTCGCCGCTTCGGCCGCTTTGGCTTGGGCCGCCGCGTCGGGTTGGCCCGTCGGCGGGGCGTCCATCGCAGCTTCGGCTTCGGCCTGAGCAAGCTCCAAGGCTTTTTCCAAAGCCGCTTCGGCGGCATTCCGAGATGTTTCCGCAGCCGCTTCGTTTCCGTCGAGTGTCTGCCGGGCCGCATCACTCGCCGCGTTTTGCGCTTCGTTGAGAGTTTTCGCCAGCAGATCCGGTTTACCGGCTTGTTTCGCCTGCTCGGCCTGCGGTCGCTTCGCGGCAGCGTCAGCCGCCGCCTGGACCTTTTCGGCAACTTCTTCCTGACGAGTCGTCGCTTTCAGTTCTGATCCCTGACCATTCTCGGCCGCATCAGCAGCCGCATCAGCGGCGTCCTGCGCGTCGATCGCCTTGGCAATCTGATCGGCCAGTTCCATCGCCGCCGCCGCTTCGGGCTTGCCCTGGGCCTTGGCCTGTTCCTGCATCGCATCGTTCAATTTATCTTTGGCTGCCTCCAACTGAGCGACCTTATCATTCGTCGGCAATCCGTCGATTGCTTTCTCGACCGCTTCGCGAGCTTGAGCCAATTCTTTCGCCTGAGCATCGCTCATGGCAGCCAACTGTTTGGCCGTCTGAGCAATTTCCTTTCGCAATTCTTTAGCGGCTTCCGCCAGTTTATTGGCTGCTTCTTTGGCGTCGGTCGCGGCATCCATGGCGGCCGCCTTGGGATCAGCGGCCTTCTGGTCCGCGACCTGCTGCAGATCCTGCCCCGATTCCTTTGCCTCCTGGGCCGCCTGCGCAGCGTCTTTGCTGGCTTCAGGCGCCGTGTCAGCCAGGGCCTCGGCAGCTTTGTCCGCGATGGCTTTGACGTCTTCCTGCCTTTCCGCAAGATCTTTGGCGGCTTCTGCCATCTGCGCCGGATTTGAATTATCGGACTTTGCGAGATTTTCTGCGTCTTTGGCGATTGCCCGCTCTTCCGCGGCAGCCCGCTCCAGCACTTCCGCAGCGCGAGCCAGTTCCCCGATCTTAACTGCAGACTCCTGCCGCTGGGCGTCAGCAATCGCGGCATCCACCGTATCCAAGGCCCTTTCCAGGGCGTCTTGTGCCTTTTCCAAGGCCTTTTCCTCCACCGCGGTGGCCTTTTCGGGCTTCGCTTCCGCCAGATTCTTTTCCGCCTCCATCGCGGCGTCGGTCGCTTCCGACAACGCGTTTTCGACGGCCGCTGGAAGTTGATGCGATTCCATGGCTTGCTTGATTTTTTCCGCGGCTGCTTTTTCCTCAGGGGCCGCCGCTTGCGCGTTTTGCTCGGCCTTCGCTTCGGCGGCGTCCTGCTTCTTCTGGGCTTCTTCGAGTTGTTTCTTCACTTCCTGCAGCGACTTGACGGCCTGAGCCAATTCACTGGCGGATTTATCTTTTGACTGTTGCTTCGCCTGATCTTTCAAGGCTTGCTCCAACGCGGCCAGGTTCCCCAGGACCTTGCCCTGTTCAGCAATCGCTTCGTCGGTCTTGTTGTCAAGCAGATCGGCGGCCGCTTCCAGGGCCGCATTCTCGGCCTGCTGGATGTGCGTTTCGGCTTTGGCGTTTTCCCGAATCGTGTCCGTGAGCTGTGAGATTTCTTTCTGAAGCTTGGCCTGCTGTTCCACCAGTTCTGCCGGCGCTTTCTGATTCTCGTCGAGTTTCCTGGTCTCTTCTCGCAATTCTTTCTGCTTGTCGGCCAGGGCTTTCACTTTATCGATGGCAGCCATTTTCTCGGAATTGAGCGCTCCCTGGGCGCGCTCGATCACTTTCAACAGGTCCCGCAATCCTTTGATCACGTGTTCCTGATGATCGACGGCCGCTTCGTATTTGACGGCCTGCAGCGTCGATCCGGCGCCATCAAGGTGGCGACCGACGTCGCCCGCCTTCAGAATCCGCAGACCATCGGCCGCCGCTATCGACAACGTGCCGCTCCACGATTTCATGTCGATCAAGGTGTCGACCAGGTGCAGGAACAGTTCCTTAACATCGCGCTGATCTTCGATCGCTTTCAGCGTCAAGGCTTCCTGCCGGGTCTTGGCTTCCGCGGGCAGTGCTCGAGTGGCTGTCTGAACCGTCGTCTCCATCCGGATCAGTCGCCGCACCTGCTCGGCCAGTTCGGCAATCTTCAGCCGTTTCATCAGATTTTGACGTTCGACGGCAAGTTGCCTGAC
>JAFECN010000377.1 GCA_018242145.1 Pseudomonadota bacterium | reverse complement strand
TCGCGGATGAACTGCGCGAATTTCTGGTCTGCCACGCTGGCCGCGGCGGGCGAAAGTGCGGGCGGCGTGTTCTGCGCCAGCCGCTGACCATGATGGGCCTCCACCGGCCCCGGCGTCGCGCAAGCCGCCAAAGCGAGCGCCAGCGCCGCGCTTGTTCCCCGAAGCATCCAGATCGTCCCCGTCCGAAAATCCATGATAATCCCTTGTAAATTCTACACTTTTACCCGATATCGGAAGTGATCCTGGGCCGTTGACAGCCGCGCCCCGCGCCACTAGTTTCCGCGCCTCTTTTGAACCCCCTTTTCCGGTATTTTGAAGGCCAGTCCCATGAAGATCCGCAATTCGCTCCGGTCGCTGAAGAAGCGTGACAAGGACTGCCGCGTCATCCGCCGTAAGGGCCGCACTTACGTCATCAACAAGAAGAACCCGCGCTTCAAGGCCCGTCAGGGCTGATCGCAGGGATAATCTCCCGCGCCGCGTTTGGTTTCGCAGTAATGTGCGCCCCGGAAATCTATCCCGGGGCGTTTTTTGCTTTTGCCCGAGCCCAACCCAAGCGTGATCGCGCGCCGCGACAAGATCGTGGCGCGCCTGCGCGGACTCGTGCCGGACGGCGTGGTCGCCGATGACGCGAGCCTCGCGGCCTTCGACGGCGACGCACTCACCGCCTATCGCCAGAAGCCGCTGGCCTGTGTGCTGCCCAAAACGAAGGATGACGTCTCCGCCGTTCTGAAATTTGCGGGCGAGGAAGGCATCGCCATCGTGCCGCGCGGCGCGGGCACATCGCTCAGCGGCGGTGCGCTGCCTTTGCCCGACGCCATCCTCATCGGCATGGGCCGGATGAATCGCATCCTCGAAACAGATAATGAGAATCGCTGCGTGGTGACGGAGCCCGGCGTCACAAATCTCGCCATCACCCGCGCGGTGGAAGCGCGCGGTTTTTACTATGCGCCCGATCCCTCATCGCAGATCGCCTGCACCGTGGGCGGCAATGTCGCGGAGAATTCCGGCGGTATCCATTGCCTGAAATACGGCCTCACCACGCACAATCTTCTCGGCGTCGAGATGGCGCTGCCGGGCGGCGCGCGCATCCGCCTCGGCGGCAAGGCGGGCGACGGCGGGTTGGATTTGCTGAGCGTCGTCGCGGGCTCGGAAGGCTTGCTGGGCATTGTCGTGGAAGCGACCTTGCGCATCTTGCCGAAGCCGCCGGTGACGCGCACCTTGATGGCAGCGTTCCGCTCGGTGCCCGACGCGGGGCAATGCGTGGCGGACATCATCGGCGCGGGCGTCATTCCCGCCGCGATTGAATTCATGGACCGCAACTGTATCGGCGCAGTGGAGGATTATTGTTCGCCCGGCTATCCGCGCGATGCCGAAGGCATTCTCATCATCGAAGTGGACGGCGTGGCCGCCGAAGCGGCGGACGCGGCCGCGCGCGTCACCGGGATTGCGAAAGCCGCGGGCGCCTCCGCCGTCACCGAAGCGCTGGACGAAAGCGAGCGCACGCGGCTGTGGGCGGGCCGCAAGGCCGCGTTCCCGGCGATGGGCCGTCTTGCGCCCGACATGCTCTGCATGGACGGCACCATTCCGCGCGCCGCGCTGCCGCGCGTGCTCACGCGCATGGCGGAGATGTCGAAGGAATACGGCCTCGGCTTCTGCAATGTGTTTCACGCGGGCGACGGCAATCTGCATCCGCTCATCATCTTCGACGTGATGAAACCCGGCGAACTGGCGCGCGCGGAAGCCTTCGGCGCGGCGATTCTCGAACTCTGCGTCGCGGTGGGCGGCGTTCTCACCGGCGAGCATGGCGTGGGCGTGGAGAAGCGCGATCTGATGCCCGCCATGTTCACCGAGGCCGATCTGGCGCAGCAGCAGCGCCTCAAATGCGCCTTCGACAGCGCGGGCCTGTTCAATCCCGGCAAGGTGTTTCCGTCTTTGGCGGCCTGCGTGGAGCAGGGCCACATGCATGTGAAAGACGGCCGCGTGCCTTATCCGAACCTGCCGCGCTTCTGATGATTGCTGCCGGCACCGAATCCGATGTCGTCGAAGCTGTGCGCGCCGCTCGTGCGCGGCACCGCACGCTCGAAATTCTCGGTGCGGGAACCAAGCGCAGCTTCGGCCGTGTCACCGAATGCGACGAAACGCTGGATGTCTCCGGCCTCGGCGGCGTTGTGTCGTATGAGCCGTCCGAACTGGTCATCACCGTTCTGCCCGGAACGCCGGTCGCGGAGATCGTTGCGTTGCTTGCGCGGAAGAACCAGCACCTTGGCTTCGAGCCCGCCGATTGGGGCGCCTTGCTGGACGCATCGCCGGGCAGCGCGACCATCGCGGGCGTTCTGTCCGCCGATGCCAACGGCGCGGCATCGGTGCGTTATGGCCGCGCGCGCGACTCCATGCTCGGCATCCGCGCGGTGAACGGTCTGGGCGAAGCGTATAAAGCGGGCGGCAAGGTGGTGAAGAACGTCACTGGCTTCGATCTGCCCAAGCTGTTCTGCGGCGCGATGGGGACGCTCGGCGTTCTCACCGAAGTGACGCTGCGCGTGTTTCCGAAAGCCGAGCAGGCCTGGATATTCGCCGCGCGCGACGTTTCGCCGAAAGACGGCTTCGCGATCCTGCGCCGCGTCTGGCAGGCGCCACTGGAAGCGACGGCGCTGAGTTATGTTCCGGCCTCCGCGCCCTTGCGCGCGCTGGGCTATGTGGGCGAAGGCGCCGCCTTGATCCGCCTCGAAGGCACGGATGCGGCGTTGAAGGAGAAGCGCGCGATGCTTCAGGCCATCGCGCCGCAAGCGCAGGAGATGAACGCGCCGGAGGTGTTTGCCGCTATCGCTCATGGCGAAGCCTTCGTCACGCAATCGCTCGATGTCTGGCGCGCTTTCGTGCCGCCATCGGACGCCGCGAGAATTGTCGACGCCGTCGCGCCGCCGGTGTGGCTGGCAGACAATGCGGGCGGCGTGTTGTGGATCGGCTTGCCGCCCGGCAGCGACGGCATGCGCTTGCGCCAAGCCTGCGAAGCCGTAGGCGGGCACGCGGTTCTGCTGCGCGCTAACGAAGAGACGCGCAGCCGCGTCGCGGTATTTGCGCGCGAAACCAAGCCGCGCGGGGCGCTGACCAGAGCGGTGAAAGCCGCGTTCGATCCGCTCGGCCTGTTCAATCCCGGCCGCATGTGGAAGGGCGTCTGATGCGCACGAACTTCTCGCCTGCGCAACTGGCCGATCCGCATCTGGCCGATGCCGAGAAGAACCTGCGCGCCTGCGTGCATTGCGGCATCTGCACTGCGACCTGCCCGACCTATGTGCTCACCGGCGACGAGCGCGACGGCCCGCGCGGGCGCATCGTGCTGATGCAGAACATGCTGGAAGCCGATGCCGTGCCGTCGCCGGAAACGGTGCGCCATCTGGATCGCTGCCTGTCCTGCCTCGGCTGCCGCACCGCCTGTCCGTCGGGCGTGAACTATCCGCGCCTGATCGACACCGCGCGCGCCCATATTGAAACGCAGTACCGCCGCCCCATCGGCGAGCGCCTGCTGCGCTGGCTCATCGCGCAGGTGCTCACGCGCCCCGATGTGGCGCGGATGATGCTGCGTCTTGCGAAGCGCGTATCGCCATTGTCCTTTCTTCTTCCCGGCCGTCTGCGCGCGATGGCGCGGAAAGGCGCTTCGCTCCGTCCATCGTCGCGCGCGCCGCTGGCTCTTGCCCCGGCGCCGGAGGCCAAACGCATCGCCCTGATGCCCGGCTGCGTGCAGAAGGCTCTGGCGCCCCAAATTGACGACGCCGTGGCGCGCCTGCTCGCGCGGCGCGGATTTGCGCTGATGCCGGTTGAGGGCGCGGGCTGCTGCGGCTCGCTCTCGCATCATCTCGGCCGTGAAGGCGAGGCGAAAGCATGGGCAAAGCGCGCCATCGCAGGGTTCGAGTGCATGGGCGATGTCGAAGCGGTTCTTATCAGCGCCACGGGATGCTCCGCGCATCTGAAGGACCTGCCGAACCTCTTCGCGGGCGATCCCGCGTGGCAGCCGCGCGCGAAACGCTTCGCCGCCAAGGTGAAGGATTTCGCCGAGCTTGTTTCGCCGCGCGGCGCGCAGAGGCCGCATCGCCTGCGCGTGGCCTATCATGCCCCATGCTCCCTGCAGCACGGCCTGCGCATTTCCGGCGCGAACGAAACGCTGCTGACGGCGGCGGGCTTCGACGTTCTCGCCGTTCCCGAAGGCCATCTGTGCTGCGGTTCGGCCGGCAGTTATTCCATCCTGCAGCCCGATCTTTCCAGTGCCTTGCGCGACCGCAAGCTGGCCAACATCGCCGTAACCGAACCCGACGTGATCGCCACGGCGAATATCGGCTGTCTGGAACATCTGTCCGGCGGGACGCCCATCGTCCATGTCGCGGAACTGCTGGATTGGGCGGAAGGCGGCCCCAAGCCCGCCACGCTTCACCAAATCGCGCGAGCGTGATGGCGCCGCCCAAAACGCCACGCTAAAGTCCCGTCATGCGCTCTCTTGTTCTTGCAGCGGCACTTCTTCTGGCGACGCCAGCGCTGGCGGCGAATGCGCCGCAGCTTGCGCCCTATGCCGCCAAGCAGCTCGACAAGCTGTTGCCGAAACTCGCCAAGGCCGGATCGGCGGACGCCGCCAAGCCGATCGAGGAACAGGTCTTGCGGCTTTTCAATGCCTCGGGAAGCCCGAGCGTCGATCTGCTGATGACGCGCGCTTCCGCCGCCACGCTGGCCGGCGACAAGGATCTCGCCGCGAAACTTCTGGAATCGATCACCGATATCGCGCCGGGATTTGCCGAGGCGTGGCGCGTGCGCGGCATGATGGCGGCGGATGCCGACCGCGACAAGGAAGCCATTATTTACCTGAACCGTGCCGTCACGCTGAACCCGCGCAACTTTCAGGCCTATGCCGCGCTCGCCGGAATCCTCGCCGCTTATGGCGACAAGAAACAGGCGCTGCAATATTACCGCAAGGCGCTCGCCATCGATCCCTATTACGACGGTCTGGACAGCGAAGTGAAAGAGCTTTCGCGCCAGGTCGAAGGCGAGAAGATCTGATTGCCCATGCGGCGTTGCGTGATCGTCCTCGCGGTATTGCTTCTGTCCGGTGCCGCGCAGGCCGCCGAAAAATCCATCGTCGGCGACTGGTATGAGGAAGCCACCTATGGCGGCTACCGCACCATATCCATCGCCCATTTCCACGCCGACGGCACCTTCGTCGCCGAATTCCGCAAATGCCTGCGGCCGGGCGAACTCGATAACACCGACACCGGCCATTACACCTACGAGAATGGCCATCTGCGCATGATCACCGAGGCGCGCGACGGCTTCTGGACCATGGACATCGAGGAATACCGGACAGTCTCCAACGATGGCCAGACCTGGGTCTATGACAGCACCTCCGGCCCCGCGGTGCAGCGATATGGCCGGATTCACTTCCGGGACGTGCGCGTCACGCCCTCCTCGAAAGTGCCCAGCTGCGATCTGAGTTCCTGACTTATTTTCCGCCGACGAAGGCCACGCGCAGAAGGTTCGTCGCCCCCGGCGTGCCTAGCGGCACGCCCGCGGTGACGACGATGCGCTCGCCCGCTTTGGCGAAGCCTTCGCGATAGGCGATCTCGGCGGCGCGTTCCACCACATCGTCCAGATCGTGCGCGTCTTCTGTCAGCACGCAGTGCAGGCCCCAGGCGATGCACAGCCGCCGCGCGGTGTCGATGGAAGGCGTCAGGGCGATGATCGGCGCTTCCGGCCGCTCGCGCGCCGCGCGCAGGCCCGTGGAGCCGGAGCCCGTCCAGCTCACGATGCATCGGGCGTGGATGGTGTGCGTCACGTCATGCACCGCCTGCATGATCGCATCCGGTGTCGTCTCCAGCGGCGTGTCGCGCTGCGCTTCGAGATAGGACTGGTAAAGCGGATCGTTCTCCACTGCCACGGCGGTGCGATCCATCACATTCACCGCTTCCACCGGATAGGAGCCGGAAGCGGTTTCCGCCGACAGCATCACCGCGTCCGCGCCGTCGAACACCGCCGTCGCGACGTCCGACACTTCCGCGCGCGTGGGCGTGGGCGAATTGATCATCGATTCCAGCATCTGCGTGGCGACGACGACCGGCTTGCCCGCCCGCCGCGCCGCGCGCGTGATCTGTTTCTGGCATCCCGGCACCGCTTCCAGCGGCAATTCCACGCCCAGATCGCCGCGCGCCACCATCACCGCATCCGACAATTCCAGAATCGCGTCGAGAGATTCGATCGCCTTGGGTTTCTCGATCTTCGCCAGCACGCCCGCGCGCCCGCGCACCAGCTTGCGCAATTCGGCCACGTCGTCGGGCCGCTGCACGAAGGAGAGGGCGATCCAGTCCACGCCGAGCGCCAGCGCCGCTTCCAGATCGGCCTTGTCCTTGTCGGTCATGGCCGAGAGCGGCAGCAGCGTATCGGGCAGATTCACGCCTTTCTTGTCGGTCAGCACGCCGCCCACTTCCACGAAGGCTTCCGCGCCATCGGGTTTGGAGGCGAAGGTGCGTAAGCGCACCTTGCCGTCATCGATCAGCAGCACATGCTTCTGCTTCAGCGCGGTGAAGATTTCCCCGTGCGGAATCGGCAGCACGTCCGGATCGGCGGAGGAGTCCGCGCGGATCAGGCGGATGCGCTGGCCTTCCTTCAGCGTGATCCGGCCGCCCGGCAGCTTTCCCAGCCGGATCTTCGGCCCCTGCAGATCGACGAGAATCCCGATCGGCCGCTTTTCGTCTTCCTCCAGCGCGCGCACGCGCCCATGCAATTCGCGTAGAAGATCGTGGTTGGTGTGGCTCATATTGATGCGGAACACGTCCACGCCCGCCTCGAACAACTTCTTCATCTGGTCGGGCGCGGACGAGGCCGGGCCCAATGTCGCCAATATTTTTGTTTTGCGATGGCGTCTCATGGCTTAATCCGAGAGCGTTTGGGTGTAGTCGGCATCGTCGCCCGTATCCACGGTGAAGAAGCCCTTGCTGTCCATGCCGTAGGCGGCGCAATGACTCCGCAAACGAGAGTGGAACTTGGCATCTCCGATGCCGACGCAGAATTTGGTTTCCCCGTCCCAGGAACCCGCGCCGCCATCGCCGGCATAGAGATAATAGTATCGCGCCCGCAGCGTTCCGGGCACCAGCACGGCGCATTTTTTGGGCGCCAGAATCCACCAGCCTTCGCTCATCCATGTGGTGCCGTCGAAACGGCCCAGCGCCACGCGGGTGGATTTGGCGGTCTTGTTGCAGACGTTCAGCCCGGCATGGGCGGGCATGCCCAGAAGCGGCAGAAGGGCAATCGCTCCGAAAGCGGCGGTGAATCGCATGGACAGCGTGTCGCGCAGCCGCGCCATCCTGTCAACGCGGGGACGCGCTATGCTGGGCGCATGGATGAAGCCGCCTATGAGCTTGTCAGCCCGCCCGCGCGAAAGGCGGACATTCTGTTCGTCTGCGATCATGCGTCCAACAGGGTGCCGGAGGCCTATGGCACTCTCGGCCTGGAAGAGGGCCAATTTGCGGCGCATATCGCCTATGACATCGGCGCCGCGCAGGTCACGCGCGCGCTGGCGGCGGCCTATGGCGCCCCCGCCGTGCTGGCGAAGTGGTCCCGGCTTCTGATCGATCTCAATCGCGGCGCCGACGATCCCACCCTCGTCATGAAACTGTCGGACGGTCGCATCATCCCCGGCAACCGGGATGCCGACGGTGCGGAGGTGGAGAAGCGGCTCGAACTTTATTATCGCCCCTATCACGCGGCCATCGCGGAGGAGATCAGCAGGCTGCGCGAGGACGGTGTCGTGCCGACGATTATTTCGATGCACAGCTTCACGCCGGTCTGGAAAGACTTCAAGCGCCCGTGGCATGTCGGCGTCTTGTGGGACAAGGATGGCCGCCTTGCGCGCCCGCTGATGGCGGCGCTGGCGCGCGCGGGCTTCACGGTGGGCGACAACGAGCCCTACAAGGGCGAACTCGAAAACGATTGCATGTATGTGCACGGCACCGGCAACGGCTTGCCGCATGTGCTCATCGAAATAAGACAGGATCTGATTGCCACGCCGCAAGCCGCCACTGCATTCGCAAGACAGCTCAAGCCCATCATCGACGAAGCCTTGGCACAGATGGGTCCGCCCGCGATACGATACACCCGCAGCCTGCCCGCGTCGGAAGGAGCACCGCCCATGGACGAGAAAACCCGGACCGAACTGGAAGCCGCCGCCTTCCGCCGCCTCGTCGCGCATCTGCGCACGCGCACCGACGTGCAGAACATCGACCTGATGAACCTCGCCGGTTTCTGCCGCAATTGTCTGGGCGACTGGTATCGCGAGGCGGCGGCGGAGAAGGGCATTGCGCTGGACAAGGACCAGGCGCGCGAAATCGTCTATGGCATGCCGCCGGCGGAGTGGAAAAAGCGCTACCAGACGGAAGCGTCGGCGGAACAGAAGGCGGCGTTCGAGCGCGCCTCAAGCAGCGAAGCGGTAGGCAAAAAATAGAAGGCGCAGAAGACCCACAGCTAAACCCGCCTGCCGGGATTGCACCTGTGCCGCCACCTTTCTAACTGTCATGGCCCGCTTTTGCGGGCCATGACAGTTATGGAGCGTACAGTGACAAAGAGCGGCTTCGCGAAAGAGCATCTGAAATCCTTCATCGAGCGCATCGAACGTCTCGAAGAAGAGAAGGCGGCGCTCGCCGCCGACATCCGCGAAGTCTATTCCGAAGCCAAGGGCACCGGCTTCGACGTGAAGATCATGCGCCAGGTCGTGCGTCTTCGTAAGCTCGACACCGCCGACCGCCAGGAACAGGACGCGATCCTCGATCTTTATCTCAGCGCGCTGGGCATGGGGCGGGAGTAATCACCCCGTAAGTTCTTGCAATCGCGCGGCGATGGGTGCATGCCGGACCTATCGCTACTATGCCTGCGAAGTCCATTCTCATCTGCGGTGCCGGTATTGCCGGTCCCGCTCTCGCATACTGGCTCAATCGCTACGGTTTCGAGCCGGCGCTGATCGAGCGCGCGCCCGCCTTCCGCGATGGCGGCTACATGATCGACGTATGGGGAACCGGCTACGAGATTCTCAAACGATACGGCCTGCTCGATGCCGCGCGCGCCCGCGGCTATATCTTCGACCGCTTGGAATTCGTTGACGAGAAGGGCCGCGAAGTGGCCGGCTTTGGTGGCGAGATTTTCCGCGGCGCATTCGACAACCGCTTCTTCAGCGTACCGCGTGGCGATCTCGCGCATGTCCTCTACGACACGGTCAAAGACAAGGTCGAGACGGTCTTCGGTGCCACAATCCGCGCGCTGCACCAGGACGAGCAAGGCGTCCGCGCCGATCTCACGAACGGCCAGACGCGCCGTTTCGATCTCGTCATCGGCGCAGGCGGATTGCACTCACCCGTGCGTGAAATGGTCTTCGGGCCGGAGAGGGCCTTCGAGCAATATCTCGGTTATTGCGCGGCCTCGTTCATCACCAGCGGCTATCCCCATCGCGACGAAGCCACTTATATGAGTTTCGCGCGGCCCGGCCGCCAGATCAGCCGTTATGCGATGCGCGACGGCAAAACCGCATTCCTGTTCGTTTTCGCGGCTGATAAGCCGCCCCTGATCGCGCCGCACGACAGCGCTGGGCAAAAGCGCCTGCTGCATGGAATCTTCGGCAATGACGGCTGGGAGTGCCCGGAGATTCTCGCGCGGCTGGATGCTGCGGATGAACTTTATTTCGATCCGGTGAGCCAGATCCGCATGCCGCAATGGACACGCGGGCGCGTCGCGCTGTTGGGCGATGCCGCCTATTGTCCGTCGCTTCTGGCGGGTGCCGGCTCCGCCTTCGCGATGTTGGGCGCTTATGTGCTGGCGGGCGAGCTGCACAGGGCGGGCGGCGATCACGGAATCGCCTTCTCGGCCTATGAAGCGAAATTGTCCGGCTTTATGCGCCGCCAGCAGGACAACGCCGTGCGGTTCGCCGGCTCGTTCACCCCGAAAACCGCGTTTGGCGTCTTCCTGCGCAACCGCGTCCTGAACCTGATGAATGTCACGCCCGTCGGCGTGTGGCTCACCCGGCAGATGCTGGGTGAGATATTTTCCTTGCCCGATTACGGCTGACCCTTACCCCGCCGCGCGCTTGGCCTCGTCGCTTTCCTGGATGTGCTGTTCGAGGCCGAGGTCCTTGAGCTTGCGATAGAGCGTCGAGCGGCCGATGCCGAGCCGTCGCGCCACTTCGGACATATGTCCTTCATAGTGCGAGATCGCGAGGCGGATCATTTCGGATTCGACGTCCTCCAGCTTGCGCATGTGGCCGTTGCCGTCCATCGCCGACAGCGCATAGGGCGAAGCGTGGGCTGGCGCGACATGAGACGACGGCGCATGGGCCGGCGCGGGCGCCATCATCGGCGCCATCTGCATGCGGCGCGCGTGGATTTCGACGCCAAGCGCGGCGGCGATCTGCGGGAAATCGCAGACATCCAGCACGGTGGCATCGCACAGCACCACGGCGCGGAAGATGGTGTTCTCCAACTGGCGGACATTGCCCGGCCACTCGTATTTCGCGATCAGGTCGGTCGCTTCCGGCGTCAGCCCCGCAACTGCCTTGTTCTCTTCCGCGGCGAAGCGGGAGATGAAATGGCGCGCGAGCGCGGGCACGTCTTCGCGGCGCTGGCGCAGCGGCGGCACGAAGATCGGAAACACGTTCAGGCGGTAATACAGATCTTCGCGGAACTGGCCTTCGCGCACGCGCTCTGCAAGATCGCGATTGGTGGCGCTGATGATGCGCACATCCACCTTCACCGGGCGCTTGGAGCCGACCGGATCGACTTCGCCTTCCTGCAATGCGCGCAGCAGCTTCACCTGCATGTCGAGGCGCAATTCGCCGATTTCGTCGAGGAACAGCGTGCCGCCGTCCGCTTCCTGGAATTTGCCCAGATGCTTGTCGGTCGCGCCGGTGAACGAGCCTTTTTCGTGGCCGAACAGGATGGATTCGATCAGGTTCTCCGGAATGGCGCCGCAGTTCACCGTCACGAATGGCTTGCCTGCGCGTTCGGAGGAACCCTGGATCGCGCGCGCGATCAATTCCTTGCCCGCGCCGCTTTCGCCCTCGATCAGGATCGGGATGTTGGATTGCGCCGCGCGCTGGCCCAGGCGGATGACCTGCTTCATCTCGCCGGACGAGGCGATGAGGTCGTCGAACACCAGCCGGTTTTCCGACTTCTTCTTCAGGCGCGTGACTTCGTTCGACAGCGTGCCGATCTTCAGCGCATTGCGAATGGAAACGGTGATGCGCTCCGGGCTCGCGGGCTTCACGAGGAAATCGCTGGCGCCTGCGCGCATGGCTTCCACGGCGGAATCGATGCCGCCCTTGGCGGTCAGCACGATGACGGGCATGTCCGGGTGCTGCGCGCGCATGCGCTCCATCACCTGCAAGCCGTCCATGTCCGGCATGACGAGATCGAGCAGCATCAGCGAAACCTGATCGCCGCGCGGACCGGAGAGAAGATCGAGCGCGGGCTGTCCGCCCGGCGCGGTCACCACCGTCATGCCCGAGCGCGTGATCGCGGCTTCCAGCAGGCGGCGTTGCACCGGATCGTCGTCAACAATGAGAATGGTTTGCGCCATGTTCCGTCGGCCCTCCTGGCGCACCGAGTGTCGCCCCGCAACGGTACAATCCGCTTTAAAGGTCCCGCTTTGCGACACCTTGCGAATGGACGAGAAAAGCATTTGCGGCGAGAATTTCTCCAGTGAAGGCGGCAGACACGGTGAAGGAACTCTTAGCGCGCGTATCGCGCATCAACATCTCATGAACAAACGCGAAGACGGCATAGGAAGAAGGATCACGCGGTTTGCGCGTGTTTCCAGCGGACTGGCGGGCGTGGCCGCGCGCGGCGCCGCCCGTTCGCTCGGCGGAACGCGTGCCGTTTCGGCACGGAACGCCGAGGACCTCACGCGCGTGCTGGGGAATTTGCGCGGCCCCGTGATGAAGGTGGCGCAGTTCATTGCAACCGTGCCGGGTGTTCTGCCGCCCGATGTCGCCGCGCCCTTGCTGACGCTGCAAACCAGCGCGCCGCCGATGGGCGCCAGCTTCGTGCGCCGCCGCATGGAAGCCGAATTAGGCAAGGGGTGGGAAAAGAAATTCAAGTCCTTCGACAGGGAAGCCGCGGCTGCCGCGTCGCTGGGGCAGGTGCATCGCGCCGTGGCGAAAGACGGAACGAGGCTCGCTTGCAAGCTGCAATATCCCGCGATGGAGGCCGCCGTGGATGCCGATGTGCGGCAACTGAAAACCGCGCTCATGCTCCAGCGCGGCTTCGACGGCACCATCGACACGCGCGAGATCGGCGCGGAGATCGCCGCGCGCCTCGAAGAAGAACTCGATTACGCGCGCGAAGCCGCGCATATGAAGCTCTATGCGATCATGCTGAAGGATCGCGAGGATATCGCGGTGCCCGAGCCGGTCGCATCGCTGTCCACCAAACGCCTGCTGACGATGACATGGCTCGACGGCCGCCCCATCGTGGAATTCGAGAACGCCGCGCTTGCAACGCGCAATGCCATTTCCACGGCGCTGTTCAAGGCATGGTGGCGGCCGTTCGCGCGCTATGGCGTGATCCATGGCGATCCGCATCTGGGCAATTATGCGGTGCGCGCCGATGGCGGCATCAACCTGCTCGACTATGGCTGCATCCGCACCTTCAGGCCGGACTTCGTTGCCGGCGTGATCGGGCTTTACCGCGCGTTGCAGAAGAAGGACGAAAAGCTCGCCGCGAAATCCTATGAGGCCTGGGGCTTCAAGAAGCCCACGCCGGAGATGGTGAAGGTGCTCAACATGTGGGCGGGCTTCATCTTCGATCCGCTGCTGGACGATCGCGTGCGCGTGGTGGACAACGGCGTACCCGCCGCCGAATACGGCATCCGGCAGGCGAACGATGTGCATGCGAAGCTGAAGGCGATGGGCGGCGTGCGTCCGCCGCGCGAATTCGTCTTCATGGACCGCGCCGCCATCGGATTGGGCGGTGCGCTCATGCGCCTTGGTGCGGAATTGAATTTCCATAAGCTCTTCGAGGAAGAGATTGCCGATTTCGACGTGGACGCGCTTGCCAAACGCCAGCGGGCCGCATTCAAGCAGGCGGGAGTGCCGTTGCCCGCATGAGCGACAAGCCGGTCGACTATTGGGATTTCTTCATTGCCGACGCGAAACGCGCCGACAGCCCGCTCTATGCGCGTCTTGCGGAAGGCGTGCGCGACAATCGGGATTTGCGCGCCTTCGCCGCACAGGTGAAGCAGGGTCAGCCGTCCGCCAACATCCTGTTTGGCGCGGTGCATTATCTGTTGCTGCGTGGTGCCGATCATCCGTTGCGCCGATTTTACCCCAACCTGAATGGCGGCCAGCGCATCGAAAACGAAGATCCGGTTCCGCATTTCGTGGATTTCGTCACGCGCTATCGCGACGAGCTTCAGCCGCTTGTCGCCACGAAAGTCACCAACACCAACGAAGTCGGGCGCTCGGCCCATCTGCACGCGGCGTTCCGCGCTGTTGCGAAAGAGTCGGGCGAACCGCTCAATCTCATTGAGATCGGTCCCAGCGCGGGGCTCAATCTGCTGTGGGACCGCTATGGCGTCCGCTATCGTCGAAGCGCCGAGATATTCGAGTTACCGGTACCCGATCCTGTCCTCGTCATCGATTGCGAGTTGCGAGGCGAGAAGAACCCGCCGCTCGGCGCATCGCCGCAGGTGGCGAGCCGCGTGGGGCTTGAGCTCAATCCTGTCGATCTCAGCGATCCCGGTCAGCGCGACTGGTTGCGCGCGCTGGTGTGGCCGGACACGCGGGGCCGCTTCGAGCGATTGGAAGCCGCGCTGAAGGCGCATGCCGCGATCCGCCCGGAAATCCGAAGCGGCAGCGCGCTCGATCTTCTGCCCGATGCGCTGCGCGCCATGCCGGAAGATCAGCCGGTCTGCATCTATCATTCCTATGTGATCTATCAGTTCTCGGCGGAGATGAAGGAGGCGCTGGAGGCGATCCTGACGCTTGCCGGACTGCGCCGTCCCGTCTGGAGGATCGCCATCGAGGGCAGGGCCGACGCGAGCAACACCATCGAGATGATCCACTATCATGATGGCGTCCGTGCCGCGCAGACTCTGGCGCTTTGCCACCCGCACGGCCGATGGATAGAGTGGCTCCAGCCATGACCGACGATCTTCTCGAAGACGAAGCGCCGCCCATCCCGCCGGGCTTTCACCGCCTGGAATGGTTTCGCGGTTTCGGAAACCAGATCGGCCCGCTCTACGAGAAGCTCGGTCCCGGCGAGGCCTACACCCGCGCCTTCCTCGTCTGCGAGCATCATACCAACGGCATGATGAACTGCCATGGCGGCATGTTGATGGCCTTTGCCGACACCGCGTTCGGCCATGCCGTGTCGATGCGCGCGAGGGATCACTATTGGGTCACGATCCGCCTGCTCACCGATTTTCTCTCCGCCGCCAAGCTGGGCGACTGGGTGGAAGGCAGCGGCGAGATCGTGGGCGTGGACGAGGATATCTACACGATCCAGGGCCGCATCTGGTGCGGCGACCGCACGATCATGACCGGCACGGGCATCTTCAAAACCTTGGGCAAGCGCCCACCGCGGAAGTGATGGCGCGCAAATAATGGCCGAACCCATCGACCGCGCGGCCTATATGGCGAGCGAAGGCCCGCTGACGCCGTTTCACGGCGCCGTGCCGCCCGCGCCGGAATGGTTCACGCGCACCGTGGCCGCGCAGCCGGAAAGCGCTTTCGTGGAAGTGCAGGGCGCGCGGATTCATTATCTGCGCTGGGGCGACCGGGCGAAGCCGGGCCTGCTGCTCGTGCACGGCAACGCCGCGCATGCCTATTGGTGGAGCTTCATCGCGCCCTATCTCGCCAAGGACTACAACGTCGCCGCCATGGATTTCTCCGGCATGGGCGACTCCGATTGGCGCAAGGCCTATTCGGCCGAGGTGTTCAGCGAAGAGCAGATGGCGGTGTGCGAGGCCTCGGGCATGTTCGCCAATGCCGAGCCGCCGGTGATCGTGGCCCACAGCTTCGGCGGCTTCATCACCATGTTCACCGGCGCCAAATATGGCGACCGCCTCGCGGGCACGGTGATCGTGGATTCGCCCGTCAATCCGCCGGGCCGCCCCGGCGGGCCGCCCAAGCGCGAGTTCAAGCCGCACAATGTCTATCCCGACATGGCCAAGGCCCTGTCGCGCTTTCGCCTGATGCCGCCGCAGACCTGCGATAACCTCTACATCGTGGACTGGGTCGCGCGGCATTCGCTCAAGCCCGTCGAAGGCGGCTTCACCTGGAAGTTCGATCCCTTCATCTGGCAGGACTTCTCCATCGGCGACACCGCCGCGCGGCTGCGGGCCACCAAATGCCGGATCGCCATTTTCCGCGGCGCCGAATCGATCCTCATGCCGCCGGAGATCGGGGAATACATGTTCAACCTTCTGGGCCGCGCCGCCCCGGTGGTAACGATCCCGGAAGCCAAACATCACGTCATGCTGGACCAGCCCCTGGCGCTGGTTTCCGCGCTGAATGCGCTTTTGGCCGATTGGAACCATTCGATTCCCAACCGGAAGGTGTAGTTAGGCCGGATTGTCGCGGTTGCCGCGGGAAAACCCTTTGCTATAGTCCGGCCCGGTTCGAAATCCGCCAGATCACCCGAGGAAAATAATGAGCGAAACGGACGAGGAAATCCTCCACCAGGGCGGCGGCCACACCAGCACGATGGACCTGAAGGACCATCTGAGAACCTGGCACGGTTTCGTGGCCTTCATAAAATGGCAGGCCATCGGCATCGCCATCGTCATGATCCTGCTCGCCATTTTCCGCACCAACGGCTGATTGCCTCCGGGGGGCCATGAAACTCGCCGTCCTCAAGGAGAGTCGCGCGGGTGAAACGCGCGTCGCCGCCACGCCGGAAACGGTGAAGAAGCTCAAGGGCCTTGGGCTGGACGTTGCCGTGCAATCCGGCGCGGGCGAAAAGGCGCAATTCTTCGACAACGATTACACCGCCGCTGGCGCCATTGTGTCGCCGGACAAGGCGACGCTGCTGCGCGATGCCGACATCGTGCTGAAAGTGCGCGGCCCGGAAGCGGACGAAACCGCCGCGATGAAGAAGGGCGCCGTCTATGCCTCGCTTCTGGCGCCCTATTCCGAGAAAGACGCCATCGCGAAGCTTGCCGCGCAAGGCGTGAACGCCTTCGCGATGGAGTTCATTCCGCGCATCAGCCGCGCGCAGGCGATGGACGTTCTGTCTTCGCAAGCCAATCTTGCGGGCTACAAGGCGGTGATCGACGCCTGTGCGCAGTTCGGCCGCGCTTTCCCGATGATGATGACGGCGGCGGGCACCATCGCCCCGGCGCGCGTGTTCATCATGGGCGTGGGCGTCGCGGGCTTGCAGGCCATCGCCACCGCGCGCCGCCTGGGCGCCATCGTGACGGCGACGGACGTTCGCCCCGCCACGAAAGAGCAGGTCGTATCGCTCGGCGCGAGTTTCGTGGCCGTGGAGGACGAAGAGTTCAAGCAGGCCGAGACCGCGGCCGGCTATGCCAAGCCCATGTCGGCGGAATATCAGGCCAAACAGGCCGCGCTCACCGCCGAGCACATCAAGAAGCAGGACATCGTCATCACCACCGCGCTGATCCCCGGCCGCAAGGCGCCGGTGCTGGTCACCGAAGAGATGATCAAAACGATGAAGCCCGGTTCGGTGATCGTGGATCTGGCGGCGGAGCAGGGCGGCAACACCCCGCTCACCAAGCCCGATGAAGTCGTCACCGTCCACGGCGTCACCATCATGGGCTACACCAATCTGCCCGCGCGGCTGGCTTCCGATACGTCGAGCCTTTATGCGCGCAATCTTTTCAACTTCGTCCAGCTCATCGTGGACAAGAAGACGGGCGCGCTGGCGCTCAACTGGGACGACGAGATCGTCAAGGGCGCGGGCGTCACCCGCGACGGCGAAATCGTGCACCCGTCTTTGAAGGGATAACCCGCATGGAACTGGTCGATCCCATCGTCTTCCGCCTCACCATCTTCGTGCTGGCGATTTTCGTGGGTTACTTCGTGGTGTGGAGCGTCACGCCCGCGCTGCACACGCCGCTGATGGCGGTGACCAACGCGATCTCCTCGGTGATCGTGGTCGGCGCGCTGATCGCGGTCGCGGTGCCCGTGCTGTCCGACGCGGCGTGGACCTCCAAACTGCTCGGCTTCTTCGCGCTCATCCTTGCGAGCGTGAACATCTTCGGCGGCTTCCTCGTCACCCAGCGCATGCTGGCGATGTACAAGAAGAAGGGTTGAGGTTGCGATGAAAGCCGATCTCGCAGCCATTCTTTATCTCGTCTCGGGCGTCCTCTTCATCATGGCGCTGCGCGGGCTGTCGTCGCCCGCGTCGAGCCGCGCGGGCAATCGCAACGGCATGATCGGCATGACCATCGCCGTGCTGACCACGCTGTGGGTCGCCGGCATCACCGATCCTTTGACCTGGGCCCTCATCGTCGCCGGGCTCGCCATCGGCGGTGGCATCGGCGCGGTCACGGCGCGGCGCATCGCCATGACGGACATGCCGCAGCTTGTTGCCGCGTTCCACAGCCTCGTCGGCCTCGCGGCAGTGCTGGTCGCGGGCGCGGCGTTCTATTCGCCGGATGCGTTCGGCATCGGCACGGAAGGCGCGATCCGCACCCAGAGCCTGATCGAAATGAGCCTCGGCGTCGCCATCGGTGCGATCACCTTCGCCGGCTCCATCATCGCCTTCGCCAAGCTCAACGGAAACATGTCGGGCGCGCCGATCCTCCTGCCCGCGCGCCATCTGCTGAACATCATCCTGTTCCTCGTGATCGCCGGGCTGATCGTTTACTTCACGATGGCGCAACCGGCCTGGGCCTTCTGGGCCATCGCGGTCCTGAGCTTCGTCTTCGGCATCACGCTCATCATTCCCATCGGCGGCGCGGACATGCCGGTGGTGGTCTCCATGCTCAACTCCTATTCGGGCTGGGCGGCGGCGGCGATGGGTTTCACGCTGGAGAATTCCGCGCTCATCATCACCGGCGCGCTGGTCGGCTCGTCCGGCGCGATCCTGTCCTACATCATGTGCAAGGGCATGAACCGCAGCTTTGTCTCCGTCATCCTCGGCGGCTTCGGCGGCGAGACCGCGGCGGCGGGCGGCAAGGTGGAGGCGCGCCCCGTGAAGCAGGGCAGCGCGGACGACGCCGCTTTCATCATGAAGAACGCGGGCAGCGTCATCATCGTGCCGGGTTACGGCATGGCGGTGGCGCAGGCGCAGCATGCCGTGCGCGAAATGGCCGACGTCCTGAAGAAGGAAGGCGTGAAGGTCTCCTACGCCATCCATCCCGTCGCGGGCCGCATGCCCGGCCACATGAACGTGCTGCTCGCCGAAGCCAACGTGCCCTATGACGAAGTGTTCGAGCTGGAAGACATCAACTCGCAATTCGCGCAGGCCGACGTGGCCTATGTCATCGGCGCCAACGACGTGACCAACCCGTCCGCGAAGACCGATCCCAAGTCGCCGATCTTCGGCATGCCGATCCTCGATGTGGAGAAGGCCAAGACCGTTCTCTTCGTCAAGCGCGGCATGGGCTCCGGTTACGCGGGCGTGGAGAACGAACTCTTCTTCCGCGACAACACCATGATGCTCTTCGGCGACGCCAAGAAGATGACCGAAGAGATCGTCAAGGCGCTGGGCTAGCCGTTTTGCGCGGGAGCCGCATGCGCCCGCGCGATCTACTCTCCCGCCAGGCGCGGCCTATCTTGCGCTCCATCGAGGGAGCGCATCGTGGATCACTATCACACCTGGTTCGACCTGAAGCCCGGCATCAAGGATACGGACTTCGCGCGCAACATGGCGCGCTACATGGATCATCTCAAAGACAACAGACTGATCGAAGGCTGGCGGCTGACGCGCCGCAAGCTCGGCTTCTCGCCGCCCGAATGGGGCGAGTTTCATATCGTGATGGAGACGAAGGATCTGGCGCAGCTCGATGCCGCGTTCAAACACGTCTCGTCGCGGCGGGAACCGGTGGAAAGCGCGCATTTCGGCATCAACCAGCATGTCCGGAATTTAAAAATTGCGCTCTATCGCGATTTTCCGGACGAACATCGCCACGAAGGCGAGGAAAAATTCTGATTTGCCCCAAAGCCGCCCCATTTGCTACGGAAGAACCACCAGCAAAAGGAGGCGGAACATGAGCGAATTTCTTTCCACCACGCGCGGGCGCATTTCGCTGGCCGTTGCGGCGCTTGTCGTCGTGCTGGCCGCGGGCGGCGGCTATTATGTCTGGTCGAATTCCCAAAAGCCGGGATCGGTGCGAACCGCGTCGATATCCGAGCAGGGCGTATGCAAGGCCATTATCGCCCAGGCGCGCGATTACGGCGTGCTGCCGGCCAGTGCGGAGAAATCCGGTGAGAAGTCCGTTTCGGATTCCGACCCCAATCGCATCACCTGTGATGCACAGGCCGACAACGCCACCTTCAAGCTCATCGCCGATGTTCCCTGCGACGATGCGAAAGACGATAAGTGCATCCTCCTTCAGAAGGTGACCGGCCAGAACGGCAACACCCTCTACGACACGCACGAGATCTAGAGCAGCGCGATTCCCTGGATCACGAAGCCCAGCCCGAATGCGATGCCGGCGGCGAAAGCGGCCGGCATCGCCGTTTGCGGCAGAAGTGCTGCGAGGCCCAGTACAAGCGCCGCAACGAACAGCACCGCCGCAATCCGCGATCTGCCGCGCCGCTGCAGAATATCCACGCCGATGAACGCCGCGCCGAACAGCGCTAGCGCTGCGCCCGGTTGATAGAGCGCGGCACCCGTCGCCGCGCCGATGCGGATCAGCAGCAGCCCGGTCGCGCCGATGGCCGCGCCGGCCTTGCCGAGCTTTCCCGCCGCCATGCCGAAGCCGATGAAGCCCAAGATGAGGAAGACGTCGATCACGACATAGTAGGTGTGCAGCGCCGCGCCATGCAGCGCGCGGTCCAGCAACGGCTCGATCAGCCGCAACACGCCGCCGATGAGGGCCGCCAATGCCAGAATGTGAAATCCACCGTGCCGCCGTCTAGCCATGTTTCCCCAGAACCCCGATCGCATGCCGCGCGGCGGCAAGATAGACGGGATTCGGGTTCCGCGCATATTCGCGCAAACAGGCGTCCGTGAATTTGATGGCGTGGTCGTCCGCTGTCTCCACCGCCATCGCAATGAGGCGATAGGGCGCTTCTTCCGGAGCTTCGACGGCGCTCCAGTCCGGTTTCGCCGTGCCATAGACGCTGTAGAGTGC
The DNA here is from genome assembly GCA_018242145.1 of Pseudomonadota bacterium. Taxonomy (GTDB): domain Bacteria; phylum Pseudomonadota; class Alphaproteobacteria; order Micropepsales; family Micropepsaceae; genus Rhizomicrobium. Next base: position 2,927 of record JAFECN010000377.1, on the reverse strand, counting down.
CGCCGCCGTCTGCCAGCCATAGCGCAGCCCCGCGCGCGCCGTTCCGGCATCCAGATATTTCGCCAGCGCGCGCGACGCCACCAGCGCCGTCACGCCGTGGATGAACGCGATCACGGTGTAGGCGTCATGGGCATTGGCGAGATAAACGCGCGTGAACGTCTCCGTCATTTCGGACAGGATTTCGGATGGATCGCGGTCCGCATCGAGCATGCCGATCACGGGTGCAAAGCCCGGAAAATCGTTGAGGCTGCGAAGACCCGTGGTGAATCCGCCGCGCTCCTCGCGCGCCCTGCCCGGCGAGAAGGGCACGGCCGCGATCGCCGCGCGCGCCGGCATCGGCGTGCCGGAATATTCGGCGGCCGGCAGTGTGACATAGCTGGAAGTCCACAGCCCGAACGCATCGGCGAGTTCGCGCAGGCGTTCCGGCGTCTCTTCTTCCTCCATGCTGCGCACCGCATGGCCCGCGCGGATGATGCCATGCGCGGCATCCGAGCATGCGCCCGGCGCCAGCCGCGCCGTCCATCGCGCCACGAAATCCTGCCAGCCCGATGCTTTCAGATCGTCAAACAGAAAAGCGGACCAGTCGAACGGTGCCTTGTTCCCGAGCGCCGCTTTCCAGTCCGCGATCGGATGCGACGGCGCCTCGCGCGGCATCATCAATCCGCGCAGCGGCCAGTTCTTCTGAAGCCACGGCATCACCGCGTCGGCGCGCCCCATCGCGGACAAGGCTTCGGTCACCATCGGTGCGTGGTTGGTGAAGCCGTTGGACAGATCGGGCCCGTAGTCGCGCAGGAAGCGCAACGCGCGATCCATCTGCGAATAATCTTTGTGGGCTGCCGCGATATTCATGGCGCAAGGATAGGCGCGCCATATCCCCACTTTCCATCTGCGCTTTGCGGCGAAGCACGGTGATCCGCTTTGCGCGGCGTTCAATGCCATGAAAAATTTGCGGCTATCGCGGCCGCAAAGGCCCGGCTATTCCGTGAAGATATGAAGCTGCGCGTATTGCAGCAGCAGCATCGTCTTGGCGTCGCAGATGCGCCCGTCCTGCATCATCGCAATGGCCTCGGCGAAGGGCAGTTCCAGAACTTCGATGTCTTCGCCTTCGTCGGCCAGCCCGCCACCCTTGCCGGTTTTCGCCGCCGCATCCACCTCGCCCACGAAGAGATGTATCTTCTCCGTCACCGCGCCGGGGCTGGTGTAGCATTCCATCACCTTGCGCACATTGCGCGGCGTGTATCCGGCTTCCTCTTCCGCCTCGCTGAGGATGCGCGACAGGGGATCGGCATCGTCCAGCACGCCCGCCGCCGTCTCGATGAACAGATCGCGATAGCCGTGCATGTAAAGTGGAATGCGCAATTGACGGGTGAGGATTACGCTGCGCCGCGCCGGATCGTAAAGCAGGATCGTGCAGCCGTCGCCGCGATCGTAAACCTCGCGCGCGGAACGATGCCAGCTTCCGTCCCCGCGCCGCCATGAGAACTCGATCCTTTTCAGGATGTAGTGATTGTCCGAAAGCACTGTCTCGCTCTCGATGCGCACGCGCGCGCTGATATCCGTCATCGTCCGTCTCGTCGTTTACGCCGCATTGTGTAAGCCATCGCGCCGCTGCTTGACAGTCACGCTCCCCCGCGAAACTCTGCCGCCGCATTCGATACGGTGTTTCTTGGCGGACCTCGCGCTCGAACTCACAAACGTCACCAAGCGTTTCGGTTCCTTCACGGCGGTGGACGGGCTCAGCTTCGCTTTGCCGCGCGGGCGCATCCTGGGCTATCTCGGCCCCAACGGCGCGGGGAAAACCACGTCCATCCGCATGATGCTGGGCATCTTGAAGCCGGACGAAGGCGCGGTGCATATCCTGGGCGGCAACGCCGCGGACATGCGCCGGCGCATCGGCTATCTCCCCGAGGAGCGCGGGCTCTACAAGCGCATGCACGCGGACGACGCCATCGCTTATGTCGCCAGCCTCAAGGGCGTGCCGCGCCGCGCGGCGCTGGCCAAGGCGCGCCTGCTGCTGGAGCGTTATGGCCTGGGCAAATTCGCGCGCACGCGCATCGAAGGGCTGTCCAAGGGCATGGCGCAGAAGGTCCAACTCATCTCCGCCATCGCGCACGACCCGGAATTCGTCATTCTCGACGAGCCGTTCTCCGGCCTCGATCCGGTGAACCAGAGCGAAGTGGAAGACACCATCCGCGCGCTCGCCGCCGCGGGCATGACCATCCTCTTCTCCACCCACACCATGCAGCATGCCGAGCGGCTGGCGGATCAGCTCATCGTCATGTCGCGCGGCCGCAAGCTGTTCGACGGCAATCTGGACGAAGCGCGCAGGCTGCTACCCCGCCGCGCGCGCATCGGCGCGGATGCCGATCTCTCCTTCCTGAAAAACTCCCCGCAGGTCACGTCGCTGTCGCAGGAAGGCGAAAGCTGGGTTCTGGATCTGAAGGAAGGCGCGGACGGCCGCGATCTTCTGGCCCAATGTTTCGAACGGCGCGTGCCGCTGACGCATTTCGACATCGCTCCGCCCAGCCTGCACGACGTCTTCGTCAGCCTCGTCGAACGCGACAGGGCCGCCGCATGAACCGCGTCCTCATCATCGCCCGGCATGAGTTCATCAAGTTCGTCACGCGGCGCGGCTTCCTGTTCACGCTGATCGGCGTGCCGCTGTGGATCGCGCTCGCCGCCATCGTGCCCGCCAAGCTTTCGCACGGCCACGGCCACGACATCACCTTCGCGGTGATCGATCACACCGGCTTTTACGACCCGCTGATCGCGCAATCCGCGATCCGCCGCGATCCGCGCGCGGAAGGCCGCTTCCTGCTGGAAGACACGCCGCCCGCGCTGTTGCACGCCCCGCCCGACCGCTTCGCCGCCTTCGCCCGCGGCTTTCTGGGCGATGGCAAAAGCAGCGGCGCGCTCGATGCCATCCT
>JAFECN010000376.1 GCA_018242145.1 Pseudomonadota bacterium | reverse complement strand
GTCGCGTCGCGCACCGCGCAATCGTTCGTCTCCAGCCCCACGCCGATCGGATCGGCCATCGCCAGCCGCCGCGTGCGCAGATCGGCAATGAGGGGAATGGCGATCTTGCCGAAATCGCCGCCGGGCCCGGTGCAGTTCACGACATGGCCGGCCTTGAAGACGCGCACCTTTCCGCCCTGCGAACGGATGGAAACATCCACGTTCTCCCCATCCTCGCGATACCCGGCGATGCGTCCCGACATGATCTCAAGCTGACCCCGTTCCTGCAGAGCCTTCAGGGCATCGCTGATCCGCGGCGCAACACGATGGCGGCGCACGTCCCAGCGTACCCGCAGATGGCGCAGAAACTGCCGCCGCTCGCGTTCGTTCCAGTGATGCCACACGCTCGCGACGGCGGGACGCGCCGCATCGAACACGCGCTGCCACGGGACGCCGTGCGTGGCGGCTTTCGCCACTTCGTTCCTCAAAAGCATGAGCAACGCGAGCGGCGAAGCTGGAATCTTGTCGTGCAGAAATTCCCGCCAGTCGCCACCTGCCTCATGCTGCAAGGGCCGCAAGCCCCGGCGCGACACCGCGAGGATCTTCCCCGTGTGGCCGCCGCGCCAAAGCTTGAGCGCGATGTCCACCGTGGTGAGGCCGGCGCCGATCAACAGAATCGGCTCGTCCGGCGCGACCCCGTCGAACGCATCGCGCGCCCACGGGTCGGGAATGAAGAAGCCCGTGTCGTAAAGCCAGCGGTCGGGCCCGCCCGGCGGACGCGGCGGCAGATTGCCCATCGCCAGCACCACGATATCCGCCGCGATTTCGCGCCCATCGGTCAGCAACACGCCCCGCGCGCCATCGAGCAGCCGCACCGCTTCGCCGCGGATGGACGTCAATCCGGCACGGGCCTTCGCCACCAGAGCCTCGCCCACGCGCTCTTCGATATAATCGCCGAACAGCCTGCGCGGCACATAGGCCGCATCCAGATCGCCGCCGCTTTCGGCCAGCGCGTCGGCGATTTCGCCTTTGCGCGGCGCCAGCCATTGCGCGAAGCCGGGAACGAGCCCGATCTCCATCCGGCTCACCGGCACATTGAGCAGGTGCTCGGGGCCGCAGGCGCCATAGGCGATGCCGCGGCCGATGCGCTTCTTCGGCTCCACAATGGCGACGCGCCAGTCGGGTCGCGCGCGATGCAGCTTCAATCCGAACAACGCGCCGCTGAACCCGCCGCCGACAATGACGACGGATTTCGGCGCGTTGGACTGAATTGCCATGACCGGACCCTACCAAAGAAAAAGGGCGCCTCGCAGCGCCCTTTCCCGATACCGTTTGCCGCGATCAGCGCTTGCTGAACTGGAAGCTGCGGCGGGCCTTGGGATGGCCGTACTTCTTGCGCTCGACGACGCGCGGGTCGCGGGTGAGGAAGCCGCCCGGCTTCAGCGCCGCGCGCAGCGCCGGCTCATAGGCCACCAGCGCGCGGGAGATGCCGTGGCGCACCGCACCGGCCTGGCCGGACAGTCCGCCGCCCTTCACCGACACGATCACGTCGAACTGGCCGTCGCGCGCCGTGGCGATCAGGGGCTGGCGCACGATCATGCGCAGCACGGGGCGCGCGAAGTAGATCTTCTCTTCTTTGCCGTTCACCACGATCTGCCCGCGGCCCGGCTTGATCCACACGCGCGCGATGGCGTTCTTGCGGCGGCCGGTGGCGTAGGCGCGGCCCTGCTTGTCGCGGTTCGCCTTCTTCTCCGCGCCGTCTTCCGGCGCGTTGGCAGGTTTCGCCTTGATGAGCGTGGACTTCAGATCGTTGAAATTCTTGACTTCTTCGGCCATCGCTTATGCCGCCTTCGTCTTCTTGAAGTTGGAATTCTTCGGGTTCATCGCCGAAACGTCGAGCTTCTCGGGCTGCTGCGCTTCGTGCTTGTGCTCGGTGCCCGCGAACACGCGCAGGTTCGAGAGCTGGCGCTTGCCGAGCGGGCCCTTCGGAAGCATGCGCTCCACGGCCTTCTCGATCACGCGCTCCGGATGCTTGCCGCTCATGATCGCATCGGCGGTGCGGTACTTGATGCCGCCGATATAACCGGTGTGCCAGTTATAGACCTTGTCCTTGAGCTTGTTGCCCGTGAGCAGGACCTTGGACGCGTTGATGACGACGACGTTGTCGCCGCAATCCATGTGCGGGGTGAAGGTCGCCTTGTGCTTGCCGCGCAGGCGCATGGCGATGATCGAGGCGAGGCGTCCGACGACAAGCCCTTCGGCGTCGATCAGGATCCACTTCTTCTCGATCTCGGACGCCTTGGCCGAGTAGGTTTTCATTGTAATATCTCCATGGCCGGGCAGCAGAGCGTCAACGAAAGCGCGACCAGCCACCGAACAAGGCGCGCGATGTATGCGATTGGCCCTGACCGGTCAAGCAGAAAGCGCCATTTTTCGCGCATTTCAGGGTAGCGGTATCATAATACCGTATAGAACATGGCCAAAAAGGCGAGTTCCGGAAAAATCCGCGTGGGCATCGGCGGCTGGACCTTCGAGCCCTGGCGCGGCGGCACGTTCTTTCCGCAGAAGCATCCCAAGACCCGCGAGCTGGAATATGCCAGCCGCAAGGTCACGACCATCGAGATCAACGGCACCTATTATTCCACGCAAAAGCCCACGACTTTCCGCAAATGGCACGACGAGACGCCGGAGGATTTCGTTTTCGCCGTGAAGGCCAACCGCTTCACCACCAACCGCAAGGTGCTGGCGGAGGCCAAGCCTTCCATCGACATGTTCCTGAAAAGCGGTCTCAGCGAACTGCAGCAGAAGCTCGGCCCGATCCTTTGGCAATTCGCGCCGACCAAGAAGTTCGACGCCGCGGACTTCGAAGGCTTCCTCGCCCTGCTTCCCAAAACACTCGATGGCCTGACGCTGCGCCATGCGCTGGAAGTGCGTCACGAAAGTTTCGCCGTGCCGGAATTCGTCGCCCTCGCCCGCAAGCATGGTGCGGCTATCGTTTATGCGCACCACGAAACCTATCCTGAGATCGCGGACATCACGGCGGACTTCGTCTATGCGCGGCTCCAGCAGACGGCCGCGAAAGTGGAAACCGGCTATACCAGCGCCGAGATCAAGACATGGACCGCCATCGCGCGGAATTGGGCGGACGGCAAGACGGCGAAATCGCTGCCCACCATCGGCAAGCCCGCCAAGCCGGCGCCCACGGATGTCTTCGTCTATTTCATCTCCGGCGCGAAGGAGCGCAATCCCGCCGCCGCCATGGCCATGCTGAAAGAATTGAAGACGTAGGTCAGCGGAAGCGGAAGATGTCGGCATCCTTGTCCGGCCTGCCGCGCAGCAGCGTGGGCACGATCTGCGATGCGATCACGCTATAGATCGTGCCATTTCCGCCGAAGCCCATGACCACAAGGCAATTGGGCATATCCGGCACGCGATCAATCACCGGCAACCCGTCCTCGCTTTCGCCGAACGCGCCGGTCCATTGGTGCGAAACGGAAAAGTCCATTCCCGGCACCAGCGCTTTCGCCTTGGCCACAAGCCGCGCGGTTTTGCGCGGCAACGAACGCGCGCGATAGGACGGCAGATCGATATCCTCGTCCTCCCCGCCCACGATCAACCGCCCATCCGGCGAGGTGCGCATGTAGAGATAGGGCGTGGCCGCCTCCCAGACGAGCGTGCTGCGCAGCCAGCTCGGCAGCGTCGCATGCGGGCGCGATGCTAAGGCCCAACTCGATGTGATCTTCATGCCTTTCTCCGGCACCCCTTTGAGCCGTTCATAGCCGGTGCAGAACACCGCATGCGTGGCTTCGATGAAATGCTTGCCGGTATCCAGAATGACGCCGTGCCCCGTCGCGATCACATCCTGAACTTCCACGGGCGCGTACAGCTTCGCGCCTGCGCGCAGGGCCGCGCGCAAGAGGCCCTGCGTGAGGCGCACCGGATCGGCGGACGCCGCGCCCGGACTGAAAATCGCGCCGGTCCGTTCGATTCCGTAAATCGACCGCAGGGTTTCCCCATCGAGATATTCGCCCGGCAACCCGGCGCGATGGCGCGCCCGGCCCTCTTTGGCGAGGCCGCGCGCGCCCATATCCGCACCGGCGAGATAAAGCGTGTCGCTGCGCCGCAAACCGCAGGCGATATTTTCGGCGCGGACGATGCGGAC
>JAFECN010000375.1 GCA_018242145.1 Pseudomonadota bacterium | reverse complement strand
GGCGGGTTCATCGCGCTGTTCAGCTATGGCAACGAGCATCTGGAGGTGTTCAGCGATAGCTGGGATTGGGTCTTCCGGCTGCTGCAGGCCGTGGGCATTCTGGGATTCATCGGCACGATCGCGATGGTGTGGAATTTCCTTGCCGGTCTCGGCAATTCCGCCCGCCCGTGGTGGACGAAGATCTCCGACCTTCTGCTCGCGCTGGCGGGTATCCTGTTCGTCTATTTCGTGATCGCGGAAAAGCTCATCACGGTAAGCCTGAACTACTAGCGGCCTCTAGCGCCCCTTGAACACCGGCGCGCGTTTTTCGAGGAAGCTTTTAACGCCTTCGCGGTGATCTTCCGTTTGGAACAGGCGGTAGATCTGTTCGATCGCCCATGCGCCGATCTCCTGCGGGTCGCCATAGCTCGTCTTGCGCAGGCCCTCCTTCATGGCGGTCAGCGCCAGCGGCGGATTGGCCGCGATGCGCGATGCCAACGCCATGGCGCGCGGCAGCAGGTCGCCATGCGGCACCACCTCGGACACCAATCCGATCCGCAGCGCTTCTTTGGCGTCGATGGTATCGCCGGTGAACAGAAGCTCCGCCGCCTTGGCCGGCCCGACAATCGCGGGCAGGCGCAACAGCCCGCCCACATCCGAGATCAAGCCGCGCTTGATGAACAGTTCCGCGAAGCTTGCGCGTTCGGAGGCGACGCGGATGTCGGCAAAGAGCGCCAGTTCCATGCCCCAGCCCATGGCCGCGCCATTCACCGCGGCGATCACAGGCTTGGTGCAATCGAGCGCGGCCATGGCAGCGGGCGTTGCGCGCGGCTTGGCGGGCGTAACGCCGGGTTCGCGCTTCTCGCCCGTCATCATCTCCTTCACGTCCTCGCCGGAGCAGAAGGCCGGATCGGCGCCCGTCACCACCAGGCAGCGCACGGCATCGTCCGCCGTCGCCGCCCGGAACGCCGCCTCCACCTCGGCATAGGCGCGCGGGTTCAGCGCGTTGCGCCGGTCGGGGCGGTTCAGGGTGGCCAAAGCCACCCCCTCCTGCACGGCATAGCGCAGGCAGGTGAAATCTTTTGGCGCGATCTGTGGCGCGGATGCCATGGTCTGTTCCTCCCGAAGCCTCTGAAATTATGAGGCTTTTTGGCCGGGTGGGAAGCGGCTTGGCCGTTCCCCTGACGCAGCGAAATCCTGCGTTGGCGTTCTTTAACACCGCTCCCATATAAAAGAATCGCGGGTGCGCGCCCGCCTGAGCGTTTTCATCGAGGAACATCTCCGCATGGCCGGTTTTCTGCGTTGGATCGGTTCGGTGGCCAAAGGCACGCTGAACGGCATCGCCAGCTTCGTGCTGTTCATCATTCTTCTGGTCGTGGCGTTGAGCGCGATCGGCATGATCCGGGGCGACGGCCTTCCGGGCGACATGGTGCTGACCGCCGATTTGCGTTCGCCCATGCCCGACTCCGTGTCGCGCAGTCCGCTGGGCTTTGGCGATGCGCAGCTCACGGTGATGGATCTGGTGCTGGCGCTCGACAAGGCCGGGCACGATAGCCGCGTGAAAGGACTCTTCATCCGCGTCGGCTCCGGTGACATCTCGGTGCCGCAGGCGCAGGAACTGGACGCGGCCATTCACCGCTTCCGTGCCACGGGCAAATTCGTCATCGCCCATTCGCAGGGCTTTTTGAGTTCCGGCCTCGGCGATTATCTGACGGCCGCAAGCGCCAATCAGATCTGGATGCAGCCGCAATCGCCGTTCGGCGCGGCGGGCGCCGGTGCCGGCGCGATCTTCCTGCGCGGGTTGTTCGACAAGATCAATGCGGTGCCGCAGATCGCCAAGCGCGCGGATTACAAAAGCGCGGCCGACATGTTCATGGAAAAGGATTACACCGCCCCGGACCGCGAGCAGATGAATGCGCTGCTGCAATCCTGGTACGATACCGCGTCAGCCGGCGCGGCCGCCAATCGCAAACTGAATGAGAAGGCCGTCATGGCGGCCTTCGACGCCAGCCCGCAATTCTCCGAAGATGCGAAAGCCAAAGGCCTGATCGACAGGATCGGCTATGACGACGATGCGAAGAACTTCGCGCTCGCGCAAGGCGGAACGAAACATGCCGTCAACATCAAGAAATATATCTCCGCCATGCGCGACGCGCCGCAAACCGGCGCCAGCATCGCGCTGATCACCGCATCCGGCGATATCGTGGACGGCAAAGCCGGTGGCGGCTTCGGCAACAGCACGGTGATCGCGGGCGACGATTACGCCGATGCCATTCGCGCCGCGACCAAGGACAAGCAGATCAAGGCCATCGTGCTGCGCGTGGATTCCCCCGGTGGCTCGGTATCGGCCTCCGATCAGATCCTCGACGCCGTGAAGAAGGCGCAAGCCGCTGGCAAGCCGGTGGTGGTCAGCATGGGTGCGGTCGCTGCGTCCGGCGGGTATTACATCTCGACCTCTGCCAACAAGATCGTGGCCGAGCCGGGCACGATCACCGGCTCCATCGGCGTTCTCACCGGCAAGGTCTCGTTCGGCAAATCGCTCAACATGATCGGCGTGACAGCGGATGAGATCGGCGTGGGCAAGAATGCCCTGATGGATTCCACCATCTCGCCCTACACGGACGAGCAGTGGGCGAATCTGAATCATCAGGCGGACGTGATCTATGCCGATTTCACGCGCAAGGTTGCCGCCGGCCGCAAGCTGCCGCTGGCCAAGGTGCAGGAAATCGCGAAAGGCCGCGTGTGGACCGGCGCCGACGCGAAGAGCAGGGGCCTCGTCGACCAGATGGGCGGCTTCTGGACCGCCGTGGCCGATGCGCAAAAGCTCGCCGGTCTGCCACAAACCGGCACCGTGACCTTCAAGCGCTATCCCGAGCGGAAGGGCTTTTTCGCGGTGCTGGATTCGGCTTTCAGCGGGACGGCTGCCGGCGTTCGGGCCATGCAGGGCCTGGCCGCCATCGAAAACATCCCGGTGGCGCGCGCCCTGATGGAAGCCGCCGCGGTTTCGCAGCGCGACGATCTGGAATTGCGCGCAACGGGGCTGCCGGTCAATTGAGCCATTGTCCCGGCCGAAGGTCTTGTTTAGACTTGATATTCAGGTCGACACACGTCCCGCGGGCACAAGCCGAAGTCTTGCAATGCAGATCACATGACAGAAACAAGCGCGTCCGACTCCGCGCCCGCCGTTCTGTTCCATGAAGTTTTCAAGCTGATGGAACAGAACGACTTCGCCAAAGCGGAGTCGGTGCTGGAGCAGATTCTTGCCGACGATCCGCGTGATGCGGATGCGCTTCAGCTCATGGGTGTCGTATGTCGTTCGCAGCAACGCGACGCTGACGCGGAGATTTTCTATCGCCGCTCTCTGGATGCGAATCCGCAGCAGCCTCATGTCCGTCACAATCTCGGCAATCTTCTCCGTAGGCTCGGCCGCCTCGACGAATCGATTGCGGAGCAGCGGGCCGCCATCGCCCTGAAGCCGAACTATGCCGAGGCTTACCTTGGGCTCAGTCTCGCCCTGCTCGACAAGGGCGACCGGGAAAACCCTGATGTCACCGTGGATCGCGCGGAAGCGGAGAAGGTTCTCCGGAAGGCGCTCCATATCCGTCCGGGATATCTGGAAGCGCAGCGGGCATTGGCGGTGGCGTTGAACGAGCTCAACCGGCCAAAAGAATCCCAGGCAATTCTTCGGCAGATATTGGCGTCGGGCCGGTTGCTCGCGCACCAGGCCGCGGAGGTCGAATTCAATCTTGGTGTGTCCGCTGGGCTCGAGAACCGCTACGAAGACGCGCTCAAGCTCTACGAGCTTGCGGAAATGAAGGGTGTGGATACCACCGCGATCAACTACAACCGCGGTAACGCATTTCAAGGGTTGGGAATGGCCGATATGGCGGTTCGCAGCTATCGCGCGGCGCTGGCCGGAAATCCTCTGAGTTTGGAGACGCATCGAAATCTCAATCATCTCCTCTACCGGCTGGGCGACGATGAGAATTTTCTGCGTTCCTATGACGAGGCCATCCAGCTTTATCCGGAAAAAGGCGAGTTGCATCTGGCGAAAGCCAACTTCCTTTTTTTGAAGTCGGATATAGCGAGCTCGCTGGATAGCTTCGAGGAGGCAATCCGGCTGATGCCGGAAGAGTTTGTCGCGCATGATGGCTTCGCCCAGGCCCTGGCCCGCAAGGGAGATTTCGCGCGCGCTATTTATCATCACGAAGCGGCCGCCAGGCTTCGCCCTTTGCTGCCGCAAGTGTGGGTGAGCTTTGCCGAGACGCTTTTGCGCGCGGGCGACGCGCGCGGGGCTCTTGCCAAGGCGCAGAATGCCGTCGAACGGAATCCGTTCCAACAGGGTGCGTATTCGATCATGGGCATCGCCTATGATCTGCTGGGGGATGCGCGCGCAGAGATCTTGAACGACTACGAAGACCTGGTCCGCGTGTTCGAGATTATGCCGCCGGACGGATATGGCGACATCGCCAGTTTCAACGCGGACCTGACCGCATATCTTAACGGCCTGCATCACGACCGGCGGGAGGTTGTGGATCAGACCCTGCGCGGCGGCACGCAAACGATGGGGCATCTGTTCAACCGGGATCACAGACTTGTAAAGCTGCTGCGCGCCTCCATAGAGCGATCCATAACGGACTACATCGGCACCATGAAGGAGGATGAGCGGCATCCGCTGCTTTCCCGCAAAAGCCGGAAGTTCGGATATGCCGGCTCGTGGTCGTCGCGGCTTCGCGACTGCGGCTTTCACGAAAACCATTATCATGGCAAAGGTTGGATCAGTTCGGCTTATTATGTGTCTTTGCCGGACGCTGTGACGGACGCCGAGGGCAAGGAGGGCTGGATAAAATTCGGTGAGCCATCCTTTGACGCCGGTCTGGCCCGGCCCGTGCGCCGCGTGGTTCAGCCGCGCCCTGGCTCGCTTGTTCTGTTTCCTTCTTATATGTGGCACGGAACCATACCTTTCCATTCCCAGACGGACCGATTAACCGTCGCTTTCGATGTCGTGCCAAAGGCTGGTTGAAGTTCTATATTTGGCGCCGGAGCCGGGAATCCCGTGCGCGATGAATTTGAATGACAGGATGAAAGCCGTTTGAGCATCGACGAAAATTCCGCGGCTGGCGCCGGGCGTGGCGAAAACCCCCGCGCAAACCAACTGGTGCAGTTGGCCCGTGAAACCATGCGCGCCGGCCGTGTTTCCGAGGCAATGCGGATTTGGCAGCAGGTTGTGGCGATCGCGCCTGCCCATGCCCAGGCGTTGTTTCATCTCGGCGCCTATGCGTTGTATCGCAAGGAGCCGGCACGCGCGCAAAAGCTTCTGTCGGAGGCGGCCGAGGCCGATCCGAACGCGGCTCCCATCGCGCTTAATCTGGCTTATGCCTACAGGGACCTAGGCGACGCGGAAAACGAATCGGCCGCGATCACCCGCGCCTTGACGATAGACCCCTATTATTTTCCGGCTCTTCTCGCCAAAGGAATTCTGACGGAACGCATCGGCTCGGTCCGGGCCGCCGCAAAAATCTATGCCCGTGCCTTGGACAGCGCGCCCCCGGAAGAGGACATTCCGATGGAGTTGCGGAAGGCCGCGGCGCATGCCCGCGAAGTCGTTCAGGGAAATGCCGCGGCGCTCCGGGTCTTTATCGAAGACCGCCTGGCCTTCGTCACATCGCGGCACCCAAAAGAAAAGTTGGATCGCTTCGAAGAGTGCAAGGGTATCGCGCTTGGCACGCGCAAAATCTATCCGCAGAAGCCGTTGATGCTGTTGGTGCCGTGGTTGCCGGCAATCCAATATTATGACGATGATCTTTTCCCGTGGATGAAGGGTCTGGAGAAGAT
>JAFECN010000374.1 GCA_018242145.1 Pseudomonadota bacterium | reverse complement strand
GCCGCATCCATACCTCACGCGCGACGGCGACAATCTCAGGATGGAGCTTCCGATCACGCTGCAGGAAGCGGTGCTGGGCGGGAGGGTGCCGGTGCCGACCCTGACCGGCACGGTGGAAATGAACGTGCCGCCAAACGCCAATTCGGGCACGACGCTGCGCCTGAAAGGCAAAGGCATCCCCGGCCGCCCGACCAGCGACGGCGGACATCCGGCAGGCGATCTCTATGTGAAGCTGGTGGTGACGCTGCCGGACAAGGCCGACGACGCGCTGAAGGATTTCGCGGCGAAGTGGGATCGGAAATACGATCCAAGGGCGAAGTTGAAGTAATGGCAGGGAGCGGCGAACCTGAGCGATTGCCGCCTCCACCCTTTTGGCGCACACGTTACTTCGCTTTCGATGTGTTACCGCGCCGCCCGGATCTCGACCCGATTGAAATTCGCCGCATGATTTCGCAGCCGGAACATAAGGCCGTTCAAAAAGATGGAAGAATCAGGCTTTACGGATTTTCCGAGAGCCTAGGATGCTATCTGCGTGTCGTGCTATTATCCGACGGCGAGACAGTTCATAACGCCTTTCCCGATGAAGATTTTGCACTGTGAGAACACGCTACGACAAATCGACCGATAGCCTCTATGTCGAACTTCGCGATCTGCCAGCGAAGCGAACGGTAGAACTGGAGGAGGATATCCTGTTGGATATTGGCGCCGACGGCCAACCGGTCGGTTACGATATCCAGCATGCATCCAAGAAATCGGACTTCATCGCACGCCTCGTGATCGAACAGGCGGCGGCCGAGTAACCGCCGCCGAAGACCGGCGCGATCGCCAACTGGTTTAGTTTTTCCCCAGATACGCTGCCAGCGCGTCGATCTGCTGCTGGGTCAGACTCATCTTCGGGTGATCCATGGTCGGGTGCGTGTTCATCGTCACCACGAAGGCCGTCATCTGATAGGAGAGATAATCGCCGTGCTGGCCCGCGAGGCGCGGCGCCTTGTCGGTTCCTTCGCCATGCGCGCCGTGGCAGGCGTTGCAGGCCGGAATGCCCTCGCCGCCTTGCGCGAAAAGCGCCGCGCCTTCGCGTGCCAGCAGACTCTTGCGATGCGCGCGCGGCGTCGCCTGCTGGTCGGCGTAGTATTGCGCGATCCGCGGGATGTCCTCCTGCCCCACTGTCATGGAAATCCCCCACATCGCATGGATGGCGTTGGTGGTTTGTTTCGTGGGATCGAGGAAGGCAGTGAGGCGCTGCGCGATGTAATTGGCGATCTGGCCGTTCAGGCGCGGCACGTTGCGCAGATGGCTGTTGCCGCCGACGCCGTGGCACGACTGGCAGGTGGCGGTGATCTTCGCCATCGTGGTCTGCGCCGCCGGCTGCGCGGAGGCGACGCCGCCCGCGAGCGCCGCAGCGGCGAGCGCGTTCGTCAGGAATCTCATGCCCGCGACTATAGACAGAACGGATTCGAGGCCAATCCCTTTGGGCATCCGATTCCGGCGGCAACCCATGGAAAGGAAACGCTATTCCCACGTTCTTCGTGCGGAGGATTGCGGGGGACCGTTTACCAAGCCCGGCTGGAAATCGCGGCGGGCGCGGGGAATAATCGGCGGCGGTAGGGGTGGTTCGTGAATCCGTATTTCTATATCGCAGGTGTGGTCGCTTTCCTGGCGCTGTTCGCGCTGGGCATGAAGTTCTGGCAGCACGCCACGCACAGGCGCGAGCAGAAGAAGGCCATCAAGGCCCGCGCCGAACGCGCGCGCATGACCTACAACGATTACGCCAAGGAATACGCCAAGGCGTTCGCCGCGCTGGAGAACAAAGGCTATTGCGTGCTCGACGTGATCCACGACCTGTCCGACGAGTGGCAGGCGAAGGACGGCGCGCGGCAGTTCATCTCCTACGAGGAAGCGTTCTTCCTGTGCGAGAAGATCCGGCGCAACAAGAAGTCGCCGCTGCTGCTGATCCTGCATACGCTGGGCGGATACTCCTTCCCCAGCGAGATGATCGCCAATGCGATCAAGAAACATCCCGGCAAGAAAGCGTCCTGCGTGCCCTATATCGCGATGTCGGGCGGAACGGTGATCGCGCTGGCGACGGATATCGTGCATATGGGCAAGGATGCGTTCCTCGGCCCCATCGACACGCAATATGCGGGCTTTCCGGCCGAAGCCTTCGACAAGCTGAAGGAAGACAAATCGAAGGAACGCATCGGCGACAGCGTGCTGCTCACGTCATACCTCGTGGATCAGCACAAGAAGACCGCGAAGAAGCGCGCGCTGGATATCCTGAATGAGCATCACAAGCCGAAGGGCGAGCCGGAACAGGTCGTCGACGAACTGATGAGCAAGGGCCGCCATCACGCCGAGCCGATCAGCGCGGCCGAGGCCAAGCGCATCAAGATCAATTCCGATACCGCGGTTCCGGCGGAAGTCTATACGCTGGTGGATGCCAGGCTGGGCATGCTGCGCACCTACAAGCCCGAACAGCCGATGCCGGTGCCCGCCCCCGCCGATCCCGCGCCTGAAACGGTGTTCGCGGAGCCCGCGCCGCTACCCGCACCGGACATGCGCTTTATCGACGGAACGAACGGCTAAGCGCTCAGCGCGCCGAGAAGCTGAACACGTTTTTTCATTTTCGAATCCGAGGCTGCTGCGGCGACAAATCGTGTGTCCGCCGTCACGACATAAGTGTCTTCTCGCAACGCGAGTGCCAGATAGAGGCAGTCGTATATCGGATGGCCCAACCGGATGGCGAGATCGAGCGCCATCGCGGTATCGTCATCCGTCGCCATGCCGGCGACCGGTGCGCGCCTCAACTTTTGAAACAGGCTCGAAGCATTGGCTGCGCTTATTTTTCCAATTCGAACATTTTTCCAAAGGGCATTCGCGCATTCGGCAAGCCAGAAAGAAGGCGCGATCAATGCCTGAGACAGGAGTGCATCCGCGTCGCGCGTGCCCTTTTCCGGTAAAACCCACTTGAGCGCGACCGATGCGTCAACGACCACCGTCATCGGCTGTCGCGATCCTTCCGGATCATCTTTGCGGAATCGAACTGCAGGCCGCGTGCCCGCAATTCTTCCCGAAACTTCGCGGCTTCTTCCTGAAAACCTTTCGCGGACTGCTTGAGCGCTTCTTCTAGAATGGCGCGATGCTCCGCCTCGGCGCTGCGGCCGTGTTCCTTCGCGCGCTTTTTCAGCGCGGCGACAGTTTCATCTTTCAGATCGCGGACGAGAAGCTGGGCCATACCCGAATGCTATCACATGATAGCATTCGGGGCAATCGCCACGTCAGCGAGTCGGCACCGGTAACACCGGCATGATCTCCACGCCCTCTCCGGGGAAGATACTGAAATGCGGATGGTTCTCGAACATCTTCGCGGCACCTTCGTGCGAGGCCGCTTCCACGATCACATAACCCGCAAGGTTGTTGCTGATCGCTTGCGTGCCGCGCTTGGAGACCTTCAGCGTCTTGCCAAGCGGGCCACCGGTCTCGACGACGGACTTGGCGTGATCGCTCATCCACTTCGTCCACGCTGCCATGCCGCGCGCGATGGTGTCCGGGCTGGGCGTGCCGGCAGCGGCGGTTGCTTCGGCGGAGCCGGTGTAAACGGCGAGAAATTTCGGCATGCGGGTCTCCATCGCTGAGGTGCGCGAAGCTTAGCACCGGCATGGCACCGATGCTTCGCCTCTCACCGAAGTGTGAAACCTCAACCGGTCAGCGCGCCATAGACCATCTTCTGGAACATCGGACACGCCACCCGCGCGCCCATGCGCGCGCCGGTTACCGCCTGCCCCGCCATGTCGGGGGTGAGCGGCGTGTAGTTCTGGATGAGGAAGATCAGGATCATGTTCTTCACCGGATCGACCTGCCACCATGTGCCGAACGCGCCGGGCCATCCGAAGGAGCCGACGCTGCCCGCACCCATCCATTCGTTCTTGGCTTCGTCGAGAACGACCGACAGACCGAGACCGAAGCCGCGGCCCGACCACATCGGCATGCCGAGGAACGGAATTGCGCGTTGCGCTTCGGTGAGATGGTTGGTCACCATCATCTCGAACGTGTCGCGCGTGAGATAGCGGCGGCCGTTGAGTTCGCCCTTGTTCAGCAGCATGCGCGCGAAGAGCAGATAATCGTCCAGCGTGGAGATCATGCCGCCGCCGCCCGCGGTATAGGCCGGCGGCGTGTCGTATTGCGGGAACGGCACCGGCTTCAGCGCGCCGCTGTCCTGATCCTGCTGATAGACCACGGCGGCGCGGTCGCGCTTTTCCTTGGGCACAAAGAAGTCGGTGTCCTTCATGCCGAGGGGATCGAGGATGCGCTCCTTCATCACCTCGCGATACGGCTTGCCTTCGATGCGGCCGAGCAGGAAACCCAGCACTTCGGTGGAGTGCGAATAGTGCATCCGCTCGCCGGGCGGATAGGACAGCGGCAGCGACGCGATGGTCTTGAGCCATTCGTCCGCCGTCTTGGGATTGTCGAGCGGCGTGCCCAGCACCTTCTCATAGGCTTGCGCGATAGGACCGGAAGAGGTGAAGCCATAAGCGAGGCCCGAGCGATGGGTCATCAGGTCCTCGACGGTGATATCGCGCGGGGATTTGGTGGTGTTTTCGAGCGGCCCCTTCGGGTCCTTCAGCACCACGCCGTTCTTGAACTCCGGCAGCCATTTGGTGATGGGATCGTCGAGGCGCAGCTTGCCCTCCTCCATCAGCATCAGCGCGCCGACCGAGGTGATCGGCTTGGTCATGGAGGCGATGCGGAACAGCGTGTCGCGCGTCATCGGCTTGCCCGCTTCGATGTCGCGCTTGCCCAGCGTGTTGAGCTGCACCTCTTCGCCATCGCGCCAGACGAGGGTGACCATGCCGGACAAATCGCCCGCATCCACCACGCCCTGCATGGCGGCGGTCTCGGCGGCGAGTTTGGCGGCATCGAAACCGCTTGAGACGTTCTTATCCATGAGATTCTCCGTTTGCGTTTTCATATTGGTTGGCGATGGGGCGAACCCGCGTCAGCAGAATATGCAGGAACGCATCGGGCCGTGTCAGCACGGCGGAATGGCCGGCATCCGGGACAACGATGAATTCCTTGTGCGGCGCGCGGACAAAGCCGAAATAGTTCCGCGCCAGGTCCGTCGGTGTGATGTTGTCCAGCGCGCCGTTGACGATGAAGAACGGCACGCGAAAGTCAGGCCCCAGCTTGCGCGCGTCGTAGTCGGCGGTGGATTTGTAAAGCGCTTTCTCCGCGTAGTCCGGCGCATGCAGCATTCGGTAAAGATCGAGGAGCGACCAGCCGGGTGCGAACACCGCCACGGGCGTCATGTCGGAAAAGAGATCGCGCTCGGAGGGAATGTCGTAGCGCTGCGACCATTTCCGCTCGATCTCGATGCCCTGATGATTCCTGTACGGCGGCGGCCCGAGCGCCTTGAGCGCCACGATGCCCTTTTTCGCGCCCGCCGCGCGCAGCCGCGCCAAGGTGCGCGCATAAATGATCGGCTCCTTCTCGGGGATCGAAACAACCTGCCCCGTGCCCACATAAGCGGAGAAAAGATCCGGATGCTCTTTCACCATGCGCACGCCCAGCATGGTTCCCCAGCTATGGCCGAGCAGGATGATCTTGCGGTGATGCAGGTGCCGGCGCAGGAACTGCGTCAGATCGATGCCGTCTTGCGCGATGCTTTCCAGAGTCATGCCCTTGCAATTGGCCGCGCCGTTGCGGACGAACGTCTTGCCGGCGCAGCGCTGGTCCCACATGACAACCGTGAAGTGTTTCTCCCAGGGCCGGAACAGCGACGAGAGCACGCTTTCCGACGAACCCGGACCGCCATGCAGGAAGAGGATCACCGGATTGCGGCGGTCTTCGCCGCGAATTTGAATCCACTGGTCGATCCCGCCCAGCCGC
This sequence comes from Pseudomonadota bacterium, assembly GCA_018242145.1. Taxonomy (GTDB): domain Bacteria; phylum Pseudomonadota; class Alphaproteobacteria; order Micropepsales; family Micropepsaceae; genus Rhizomicrobium. The sequence continues at coordinate 1,261 of JAFECN010000374.1, read as the reverse complement.
ACGTAGTCCGTTTCCGCGATGCCGTTGGGCGTGTGGATGGCCAGCGCGCGCGTATTCTCATGCTGCCGCCAGGCACGATAGCCGAGCGTCGCCACGGCCAGAACGGCAATGACGGCGACGAGAGCGAGCGCTCCGCGCAGGATATGGCGTCCCATCACCCCTCCATCGGGCGCCGCGCGCCCGTTGCGATGAGTCTGGGCAGCGCCGGTGGAAGCGTCAATGCCAAGGTGACGGCCCTGTCACGATGGTCGAAATGCTTGATTTCCGGTCCAATTCCCCTTAGCCGGATGGTTTAGACGCAGCGTCGTATTTTCCGGAGATTCGCATGTCCATCAGCGGCCTGATGCAGGGCAAACGCGGCCTGATCATGGGCGTGGCCAACAACCATTCCATCGCATGGGGCATCGCCGAGGTGCTGCACAAGGCGGGCGCGGAGCTTGCGTTCACCTATGCGGGGGAAACCTTCAAGAAGCGCGTCGAGCCGCTCGTGGCTCCGCTCAATCCCGCCGCGGTCATCGATTGCGATGTGACGCAACAGGGCTCCATCGACGCCGCTTTCGCCGAACTGAAGAAGAAGTGGGACACGATCGACTTCCTGGTTCACGCCATCGCGTTCTCCGACAAGAACCAGCTTCAGGGCCGCTACATCGATACCACGCCCGAGAATTTCCAGAACACGCTGAACATCTCCGCCTATTCCTTCACGGCGGTGGCCCAGCGCGCCGAGAAGATGATGCCGAAGGGCGGCGCGATGGTGACGCTCACCTATTACGGCGCCGAGAAGGTCATGCCGCATTACAATGTGATGGGCGTGGCGAAGGCGGCGCTGGAAGCCATTACGCGCTACATGGCCGAGGATCTGGGCAAGCAGGGCATCCGCGTCAATTCCATCAGCGCCGGCCCGATCAAGACGCTGTCTTTCGCGGGCATTTCGGATTCGCGCTACATCCTGAAATGGAACGAACTGAATTCGCCGCTGCGCCGCGCGGTGACGATCGAGGAGGTCGGCAACACGGCACTTTATCTTCTGTCCGATCTGGGCAGTGCGGTGACGGGCGAGAACATCCACGTCGATTCCGGCTATCACGTCGTCGGCATGAAGGCCGTGGACGCGCCGGACATCGCCACCACGAAATAATGGCGTTGAAGCTTCGCGTCGGGATCACGCTCTATTTCTGCCGCCACGGCGAAACCGAAGCCAATGTGCAGCGGCGCTTCCAGGGCTGGACGCGCGACACGCCGCTGACGGCCAAGGGCCGCG
>JAFECN010000373.1 GCA_018242145.1 Pseudomonadota bacterium | reverse complement strand
TCTCATAGCCCTGCAAAGACGGTAGCGTGACGACCACAAGCTGCCGCGATGTTCGTTGCTCCAGATCGGCCAGCTTCTGCGTCAGTTCCTGCTGCACCTGCGGCGACAGGATATGCGCATCGTCCACCACCCGCCCCGTAAGCTGCGGGAAGGTCGGCGCGGCAAACGCCGCGCCCGCAAAGGCGAAGACAATCGCCAGTGCGAGCGCGGCGCGCCGGAACACTATGTGCGCGTGGGCCATCAGGGCTGCTGCGGCGGGAAGCTGACCTTCGGCGCCGATTGCGCCGCGGCGCTGGCGGTGAAGGGCTGCGCCTCCTTCTGGCCGCTATAGAGCGTCTTGGCCCAGATCACGGTGGGGAAAGTGCGAAGGCTGGTATTGTATTGCCGCACGGCCTCGTTGTAGTCGCGCCGCGCAATGGCGATGCGGTTCTCCGTGCCCTCAAGCTGCGATTGCAGCGCCAGGAAGTTCTGGTTCGATTTCAGGTCGGGATAATTCTCGGTGATCGCGAGCAACCGCCCGAGCACGCCGGACAACTGGTTCTGCGCCGCCTGATATTTTTGGAACTCTTCCGGATTGGTGATGGTGGACGCATCCACCTTCACCTGCGTGGCCGAGGCGCGGGCCTTCACCACGTCCACGAGCACCGTCTTCTCCTGCTGGGCATAGCCCTGCACGGTGGCCACCAGATTGGGAACCAGATCGGCGCGGCGCTGATACTGATTCTGCACATCGCCCCAAGCGGCCTTCACCTGCTCGTCCTTGGTGGGAATGTCGTTGATGCCGCAACCGGCAAGGTAGAGCGGCAGGAAAAGGATCAGCAGGGCACGCGCCCAGTTGTTGCGTCCGATCGCGAGATTCATGGATAGGTCCCCTCCAAGGGTGGTCTCTCAATGCCCAACATATAGGAAATCTCCACCCGGCGCGCAGGGGTGAAAATCGCCCCCGGACAGCCTACATTGTCCGAATGCCCGCGGGGCAGGCGCCGTGCTAGGCGGCCTCTTTCTCCATCGCCTCTTCCAGCATGCGTTCCATCATCCTGCGCTGGCGGTCCATCCCGCGAAGACCCAGGAACAGCGCATTGCCCATCAGCGCCACCGCGGCGCCCATGCTCAACCACGCCGGCCACGGCGATGATGGCGGCAACGCCAGTATCGGCACGGCGATGATCATCCCGAAGCAGGCCTGAAGGAAAAGCTGGCGGGCGCTCCTGCGCCGTCCCTTGTCCAGCGCGTCGAACATCGGCTTCAGGCGCGGCTCGATCGGAACCCCGCCGCCCACCGGATGAAACCGAAGGCGTAGCGCCGTAATCAGATGAAACGTCGCATAGATGACGATCCAGCCGCGCCACGCCTGATCGGCATAGCGGGGCGTGAGAATCACGAACAGCATGAGTTCGGTCATCATCTGCGCGATGATGCAGACGATGCCGGTCACGCTTTCGCGAAAGACGAAGACCAGACTGTTGATGTGCGCGTTGTAGCTGACGAGCGCCAGCGCGAAGGACGACGTCCACAGCACCAGCCGGAGCAACCGCCCGTCGGACTGCGAGACGATCTCCAAAAGCAGCACCGCGGCCAGCGCGAAGGTGCCGCCCTTGAACAGCGAGACCACTTCGTTCATGGCAACCTGGCCCAGATCGCGCATTCGCGCTTCCACGGCCTCGACACCGATCGGCTTTTGCATGGCGGAACCCCCGAATTCCGCGGCCACCTTACGGCAAAGACGCCCTCGCAAAAGAGGGGGTGAATTCGGGGGCCGCAGGTTCTACATTGGTTCATGCCCTGTGAATCGACAGTTCCATGAGCGGCGCGGGCCGCTATTCCGATCCGCTGGACGATGCCTTCGGCGAAGAAGCCGAAGCCACGCCTGTGGCCAATCGCGAGCCGCCCTATCTCACGGGCCTCAACCCCGAGCAGCGCGAAGCGGTGCTGACGGTGGACGGCCCGGTGCTGGTGCTGGCGGGCGCGGGCACCGGCAAGACGCGGGTGCTGACCACCCGCCTCGCCCACATCCTCGCCACCCGCCGCGCCTGGCCGGGGCAGATGCTGTGCGTCACCTTCACCAACAAGGCCGCGCGCGAGATGAAGGAGCGCATCGGCCTTCTCATCGGCGGCGTGGTCGAAGGCATGCAGTGGCTCGGCACCTTCCACTCCATCGGCGCGCGCATGTTGCGCCGTCACGCGGAACTGGTGGGCCTCAAATCCAACTTCACCATCCTCGACGCCGACGATCAGCTTCGTTTGATGAAGCAGTTGATGGAAGCGGAGAACATCGACGACAAGCGCTGGCCCGCCCGCACGCTGGCCAGCATGATCGACGGCTGGAAGAACCGCGGCCTTCGTCCGCAGGATGTTCCCGACGGCGAGTCCCACGGCTTCGCCTTCGGCAAGGGCCGCGATCTTTACCGGCAATATCAGGAACGGTTGAAATCACTGAACGCGGTGGACTTCGGCGACCTGCTGCTCGAAGTGCTGACCATCCTGCGCGGCAATCCGGACATCCTTCAGGAATATCGCGACCGCTTCAAATACATGCTGGTGGACGAATATCAGGACACCAACACCGTTCAATATCTGTGGCTGAAGCTGCTCGCGGGCAGCGCGGGCAATATCTGCGTCGTGGGCGACGACGACCAGTCCATCTATGGCTGGCGCGGCGCGGAGGTGGAGAACATCCTGCGCTTCGAGCGTGATTTCCCCGGCGCGAAGGTCATCCGCCTCGAACGCACTTACCGCTCCACGCCCGCGATCCTCGGTGCGGCCTCCGGCCTCATCACCGCGAACAAGGGCCGCCTCGGCAAGACGCTGTGGACCGAAGGCGATCACGGCGAAAAGATCAAAGTGCAGGGCGTGTGGGACGCCGAAGAAG
>JAFECN010000372.1 GCA_018242145.1 Pseudomonadota bacterium | reverse complement strand
AGAAGACCGCCGGTGGGATCATCATTCCCGAGACCGCGCAGGAGAAGCCGCAGGAAGGCGAAGTCGTCTCCGTGGGCCCCGGCGCCCTCGACGAGAACGGCAAGCGCGTCACGCCGGAAGTGAAGGCCGGCGACTTCGTGCTGTTCGGCAAATGGTCCGGCACCGAAGTGAAGGTCGATGGCGAAGAACTCCTCATCATGAAGGAGTCCGACATCATGGGCGTGCTCGAAGGCCGCAAGAAGAAATAAGCGAAATCGCGAGCAGCGAATAGGACATCCCTACTCGCCATTCGCTATTCGCCACTCGCTTTTCGAAATCGAATTCTGGAATTAGCAGGAGAATACAAACATGGCAGCCAAAGACGTTAAGTTCGGCGCCGATGCCCGCGAGAAGCTTCTGCGCGGCGTCGACATCCTCGCCGACGCAGTGCAGGTGACGCTGGGCCCGAAAGGCCGCAACGTCGTCATCGAGAAGAGCTTCGGCGCCCCGCGCACGACCAAGGACGGCGTGACGGTGGCGAAGGAAGTGGAACTCGCCGACAGGTTCGAGAACATGGGCGCGCAGATGGTGCGCGAAGTCGCTTCCAAGACCAACGACGCGGCCGGCGACGGCACGACGACGGCGACGGTTCTGGCCCGCGCGATCGTTCGCGAAGGCGCCAAGTCGGTTGCCGCCGGCATGAACCCGATGGATCTGAAGCGCGGCATCGAGAAGGCGGTGGATGCCGTCGTCGCGGACCTGAAGAAGCGCTCCAAGAAGGTGAAGGCCAACGAGGAAATCGCGCAGGTCGGAACGATCTCCGCCAACGGCGACGCCGAAGTCGGCAAGATGATCGCCGAAGCCATGGCGAAGGTCGGCAATGAAGGCGTGATCACGGTCGAAGAGGCCAAGAGCCTCGACACCGAGCTGGACGTCGTCGAAGGCATGCAGTTCGACCGCGGCTACATCTCGCCCTACTTCATCACCAACGCGGACAAGATGATCGCCGAGCTCTCCGAGCCGTACATCCTGATCCACGAGAAGAAGCTGACCAGCCTGCAGCCGATGCTGCCGATCCTGGAAGCCGTGGTGCAGAGCGGACGTCCGCTCGTCATCATCGCCGAGGAAATCGAAGGCGAAGCGCTGGCGACCCTCGTGGTCAACAAGCTGCGCGGCGGCCTGAAGGTTGCGGCCGTGAAGGCGCCGGGTTTCGGCGATCGCCGCAAGGCCATGCTGGAAGACATCGCCATCGTGACCGGCGGCCAGGTGATCAGCGAAGATCTCGGCATCAAGCTGGAGAACGTGAAGCTGAACATGCTGGGCACCGCGAAGACCGTGAAGATCGACAAGGACAACACCACGATCATCGACGGCTCGGGCAAGAAGTCCGACATCCAGTCCCGCGTGGCGCAGATCAAGGCGCAGATCGAGGAAACCACCTCGGACTACGACAAGGAGAAGCTGCAGGAGCGTCTGGCGAAGCTGGCGGGCGGCGTTGCCGTCATCCGCGTCGGCGGCGCGACGGAAGTCGAAGTGAAGGAACGCAAGGACCGCGTGGACGACGCGCTCAACGCCACGAAAGCGGCGGTTGAGGAAGGCATCGTTCCGGGCGGCGGCACGGCGCTTCTCTATGCTTCGAACGCGCTGAAGAATCTGACCGGCGACAACGAAGACCAGACGCAGGGTATCGCGATCGTGCGCCGCGCGATCCAGTACCCGATCCGTCAGATCGTGGAGAATTCCGGCGAGGAAGCCTCCATCGTCGTCGGCAAGCTGCTGGACCAGAAGTCCGCCACGTACGGCTGGGATGCCCAGAACGAGAAGTATGTGGACTTCATCGACGAAGGCATCGTGGACCCGACGAAGGTCGTGCGCACCGCGCTGCAGAACGCCGCGTCGGTCGCCTCGCTCCTGATCACCACGGAAGCGATGGTTGCCGACCGTCCGAAGAAGGACGCAGCCCCCGCCATGCCCGGCGGCGGCATGGGCGGCATGGGCGATATGGATTTCTAATCCCGTCGCTTATCCGCGAAAGCAAACGGAAAGGCCCGGTGTTTCCACCGGGCCTTTTTGTTATCCGCATGCGGGGCAGCGAACGGCGATTGCCTATAACTTCCCCGCCACCTCGTCTGCCGCGCGCTCGCCGGAGCGGATCGCGCCTTCGATGTAACCGACCCAGGCGCCTGCGGTTTCGGTGCCGGACCAGTGGATGCGTCCCACCGGCTCGCGAAGGGCGGGCCAGAAGGCGGTCATCACGCCGGGCGTCGGGGAGGCGACATAGCCGCCGCGATGCAGAGGAGCCTTCGTCCACACCTCTTCGATGTAATCGATGGGCGTGAGCGCCGCGTCGCCGAAATAGATCGCGATGTCCTTCAACACTTGCGCGCGGCGGTCGGCGGCGGGGCGATCCGCCCATTGCTGCGCCGGGCCGCCGCACAGAAAGCCGACAAGTCCGCCGGTCGAACCATGCAGCGGCGAATGATCGAACCACGGGCCGAACACGGTGCGGTCCGAGAGCACCTGTCCGGTGTAACCCGCCTCCCGCCAGAACGGGCGCGCATAGGCGACATGCACCTTGATGACGCAGCCGAGCGGCATGCGCTGGGTGAGACCGTCGCGCAGCGCGGGCAGCGCTGGGGTATAGACGATACGGCTGGCCAGCGGCGGCGGCGCGGTGACAATCACGCGGCGTGCGCGCCAGTGCCCTTTCGCTGTGGTGACGACGACACCGGCATCGTCTTGTTCGATAGACCGCACCGGCGCGCCAAGAACCACGGCGTTGCCCAGATCGTGCGCCATCTTCGCGGCGAGTT
>JAFECN010000371.1 GCA_018242145.1 Pseudomonadota bacterium | reverse complement strand
GACACCCGCGATATGGCCCGCCGCTATGTCGACGGCGCGCGCGCGGCGCTGGGCGTGTTGCCGGATAGCGAGATCCGCACCTGCCTGATGCAGGTGGCGGACAGCAGCATCGGCCGCGCGTCCTGAATCTAGTCGTCTTTTTTTGAAAGCGTTGTCGGCGTCACCCACCATTCGGGATGTTCGCCTTCCATCCGATCCGCGGCGGCCTTGGCGGCGGCCTTATCCGCAAACAGCCCGAAGCATGTTGCGCCGCTGCCGGACATGCGGGCGAGTTGAATGCCCGCGGAGGCGCGCAACACCGACACGACTTCGCCGAGCACTGGCGCCAGCGATAGCGCCGGGGCTTCCAGATCGTTGCCCACGGTTTTCAGGAACGCGATCACCGCGCCGGCATCCGCGAAGGCTTCCGGCCAGTGCAGCTTGTCCACGCCGGAGCGCGTATCGAGTTTCGCGAACACCGCGCGCGTCGCCACCGAAACACCGGGATTGACCAGAACCGCATGAAGCTTCGGCAGATCGACACGCTCGATGCCGTCGCCGATGCCGTACATCCACGCCGAATGGCCGAAGAAGCACACTGGCACATCCGCGCCCAGCGTCTTGGCCAGTTCCACGAAATCGGAGAGCTTGAACTCCTCCTGCTGCCATTCCAGCAGAAAGGCGCGCAACGCCGCCGCCGCATCCGCCGAGCCGCCGCCGATGCCGGAGGCGACCGGCAAATTCTTCGTCAGCGTGATCCGGCGCGGCAGATCATGGCCCGCCAGCATCGCAGCGCCACGCGCCGCGCGCAGAACCAGATTGTCGCCCTCGCCCGCAAGCTGCGCGCCGAAAGGACCATCCACGGTCAGCGCAAGCGTCTCCGCAGCTTCGAGCACCAGATCGTCGCCCACATCGGCGAACGCAACGAGGCTTTCCAGTTCGTGATAGCCGTCCGCGCGCCGGTCGCCGACATGCAGGAAGAGATTGATTTTCGCCGGCGCGAATACGCGCGTCATTTACTTTCCGGCCCGCGCCTGCGCGGCATCCAATCCGTCGGCGAGCTTCTTCTCGATCTCCACTTTCGCCTTGGGATCGGTGTTGAACGCCAGCGCATGGTTCCACTGGAAGCGGGCGTCCAGCTTGCGCCCGCTCATCCAGTAGGCATCGCCCAGATGCTCGTTGATGGTGGCATCGCCCGGCACCAGCAGGACGGCGGCCTGCAACGCTTCGGCGGCGAGCTTGTATTGGGCGAGCCGGAAATAGGCCCAGCCCACGCTGTCCACGATATAGCCGTCATAGGGGCTGAGCGCGCGCGCCTTCTCCAGCAGCGCCAGCGCCTGCGGAAGATTGCGGCCCTGATCCACCCAGGTATAGCCGAGATAATTCATCACCTGCGGCTGATCCGGCGACATCTTCAGCGCCGTGTTCAGATCGGCTTCGGCGGCGGCGTATTGCTTCAAATTCTCCTCGCACACCGCGCGAGCGAAGAAGAGTTGCCAGTCGTCCTTGTCCGGCGGATTGAGCAGCGCGATCGCCTTGGTATAGGCGTCGATGGCTTCTTGATCCTTGCTCGCCGCGCGATAGGCGTCGGCCAGCGACGTCCAGGCCGCCACATCGTTGGGACTCTTGGCGATCACGGTTTTCAGATCGGCGATGGCCTGATCGTTGTTGCCCAGCCGGCCTTCGTCGATGGCGATCTGGATAATGGCGGCAGCCTGATAGGGCGATGTGTCGTCGATGGTGCGATAGACCGTGATCGCATCGTCGTACTTCTTCAGCGTCTCGAAGCGGTCGGCCAGAACGATCTTCGCCAGATCGAAATCCGGCTGCAGATAAAGCGCCAGCCGCAGATAGAGGATCGCAATATCCGCACTGGTCGCGTCGTTGAGCGCAACGGCGATGCTGAACAGGCCTTCGGCGGCGCCTTCCTGCGCGCCGTTCACCAGGCGGTCCGGCTTCTCGCCGGCGGCGATGCGCGCCAGCCCGGCGTCGGCCAGCGGCCGCAGGCTGTCGGAGGCCCGCAGCTTTTCATACAGCGCCTTCGCCTCCGCTGTGCGGCCCTGCCGCTCCAGAAAGCGGCCATAGGCTTCGTTCGCGCGCGGTCCGTTGGCGGAGGCCTGCAGCGCGGATTGATAGTCCGCCTCGGCTTCGGCATTGCGTCCCGCCAGATCGAGAATGAGCGCCTTGTTGTAGCTGACGAGTTGCGGCGTGCCGCCCGCGCCCGACAGCGCATCCATGTCTTTCAGCGCGGTGTCGATATCGCCCGCGCCTTCCGCCGCCCACCCGTCCACCAGCAGCAGGGTGAGCGTGGTGAACGGACCTTTCCCCGACGCCGCAAGCTGGCTGCGCGCGCGCGCGTAGTTTTCGTGCTTGATCTCGCCGACGGCCAGCGCCAGCCGCGCCGCGCGATCGCTGCTGTTGTCGTCAACGACCTTCTTCGCCAGTTCGATGGCCTTGTCCACATCGCCCGACGCGGCGGTATAGAGGAATGCGCGATTGGCGATCTCCACATCGTCCGGATTGTCGGCGAACGTGGACTGATAAAGCCGCGCGGCTTCGCTGAGATCGTGCTGCCCCGCGGCCACATGCGCGGACAGATAGGTGCCGAACGACGTGTCGTCGCCGCTCGGCGCCTTGGGATCGGTGCTCACGCTGGCGCAGGCACTCGCGGAGACGGCCAGAGCCAGAACGGCGGCGGAGAGCAATAGCGATTTGCGCAAAGACATCCTCACATATTCGTATAGTTGGGACCGCCGCCGCCCTCCGGCGTTTCCCATGTGATGTTCTGCGAGGGGTCCTTGATATCGCAGGTTTTGCAGTGAACGCAGTTCTGCGCGTTGATCTGGAACCTGGGCCCGTTCGCGTCTTCGACCACCTCATAAACGCCCGCCGGGCAATAACGCTGCGCGGGCTCGGCATATTCGGGCAGATTGACCCGGATCGGAATGGTCGGGTCTTTCAACACCAGGTGAACCGGCTGGTCCTCCTCGTGGTTAGTATTGGACAAAAACACCGACGAAAGTTTGTCGAAGCTGATGACCCCGTCAGGTTTCGGATAATTAATGGGTTTGCATTCGGAGGCCAATTTCAGCGTGGCGTAATCCGGCTTGCCGTGATGCAGCGTGCCGAAAATGGAAAATCCGAAAAGCTGGTTGGTCCACATGTCCAGCCCCATGAGCGGCAGCGCCAGCAAGGTGCCAAGCTTGGACCACAACGGTTTCACATTGCGGACCCGCCACAGATCCTTCCAGACCACGCTCTCCCGCATGGTCGGCTCGTAATCGTCGAGCACGTCGTTGGCGCGGCCCGCGGCCAGCGCGGCGAAGGCGGATTCCGCGCCCATGATGCCGGTGAGGATCGCGTTATGGCTGCCCTTGATGCGCGGCACATTGACGAAGCCCGCCGCGCAGCCGATCAGCGCACCGCCGGGAAATGCCAGCTTCGGCACCGACTGTGCGCCCCCCTCGGTGATCGCCCGCGCGCCATAGCCCACGCGCTTCGCGCCTTCGAGATATCGGCGGATGAGCGGATGCTGCTTGGCGCGCTGGAATTCGTCGAAAGGAGAAAGATAGGGGTTCGAATAGTTCAGGTGAACCACAAAGCCGATGGAGCAGAAATTCTCGCCCCAGTGATACATGAAGAAGCCGCCGCCGGTGTCGTTGGACAGGGGCCAGCCGAAACCGTGCGCGACCAATCCTTTCTTGTGCTTATCGGGCGGAAGCTCCCAAAGCTCTTTAAGCCCGATGCCGAACTTCTGCGGATCGCGGCCCTCGTGCAGCCCGAACTTCTTCATAAGCTGCTTGGAGCAGGACCCGCGCGCGCCTTCTGCGAACAGCGTGTATTTGCCCAGCAGGTTCATGCCCGGCGTGAAGCCATCCTTGTGATGGCCGTCCCTGGCGATGCCCAGATCGCCGGTGGTCACGCCCCGCACCTCGCCCTTGTCGCCATAGACGACGGCGGCCGCCGGAAACCCCGGATAGATCTCCACGCCCAGCGCTTCTGCCTGCTGTCCCAGCCACTTGCAGAGATTGCTTAAACTGACGATGTAATTGCCGTGATTGCTCATCAGCGGCGGAAACAGGAAGTTCGGGATGCGGATCGCGCCCGAATGGCCCATGAAATAGAAGCGGTCAGCCGTGACCGGCGTGTCGATGGGGGCGCCTTTCTCTTTCCAGTCCGGGATCAGCGCCTCGATGCCGACCGGATCGATCACCGCGCCGGACAGGATATGGGCGCCGACTTCGGACCCCTTCTCCAGAACGCAGACCGAAACCTCTTTTCCCGCATCCGCCGCGAGCTGTTTCAGGCGGATCGCCGCGCTGAGGCCCGCCGGCCCCGCGCCCACGATCACGACGTCATATTCCATGCTCTCGCGCTGAACGTCCTCGGCCATCCCACTATTCCACTGATTTGCTGGGGATTGTTATGGGGCGCGGGCCCAAGCGGGGTCAACCGACAGGTCGCCACCTCCCCAGCGGCATTCTATAAGAAGCGCGATGGCCGACCTTGATCCCCTTTCCGCGCTGGCCTGGCTGGTCGATGCCGGGGCCGATGAGGCCGTCGGCGAGGCACCGGTGAATCGCCTGACGGCGAAGCCCGCGCCAAAGCCGACGGACTATCTGCAACCCGCGCCCGGTTATCGTCCGGCGCCCCCGCCGCAACGTCCGGCTTTCACGCCTGCGCGTCCCGCACCCACGCTCGCGCAACAGGCACGCACGCCCGCGGCCCTGCCGCTCGACGGCGACGAGATCGGCACCGCGATGGAGATCGCCGCGCGCGCGCAAACGCTGCCGGACCTCAAGGCCGCGCTCGAAGCCTATGACGGCTGCACGCTGAAGAAGCTCGCGACCAACACCGTGTTTGCCGATGGCGTTCCCGGCGCGCGCATCCTCTGCATCGGCGAAGCGCCGGGCCGCGACGAAGACAAAGCGGGCCTTCCCTTCGTCGGCCGCGCGGGAAAGCTGCTCGACAAGATGCTCGCGCCCATCGGGCTCGACCGCACGAAGAACGTCTACATCATCAACGTGCTGCCCTGGCGGCCGCCGGACAACCGCAATCCCGATCCCGTGGAAGTTGCGAAATGCATCCCGTTCCTGCGGCGGCACATTGAACTGGCGAACCCCGATCTCATCGTGCTGCTGGGCGCGGTGGCGGTTCGCAATGTCATGGGCCGGACGGACGGCATCATGGCCACGCGCGGCAAATGGCTCGAATACCATGTGAACGGCCGCATGGTTCCCGTAATGCCCACGCTCCATCCCGCCTATCTGCTGCGCCAGCCCGCGCACAAGCGATTGGCATGGCGCGACCTTCTGGCGATAGACGACAAAATTAAATCCCTTCAATTGCTTGAGCCGGGGAGCGGGAATCTTTAACCTGATCCGCGCTTCAATCCGTACCAAGTGTCGAAGGGGACAGACCGCTTGAAACGCGCGCTCTTGCTGACCGCCGCTCTTTTCGCGCTCGGATGCACCGGCGCGCTCGCCCAATCCGTGCCCGTCGCGGTGCTGTCGCCCGACGATGTGCAGCGTTATCGCCAGATCTTTGCGGACGAAGACAGCGGGAACTTCTCCGACGCGCAGGCGCAGGTCGCGCAACTCAGCGACAAATCGCTCGTCGGCTACGCGCAGGCCGAGCATTTTCTTTCGCCCAAATCCGGCCGCACCTCCGTTTCCGAAATCGTCGACTGGATGAACCAGTACAATGACTTGGGCGTCGCAAGCGACATCTACGACCTCGGCATCCAGCGCGCGAGCGTGCCGATCAAGCGCCATCATCGCGTCGTCGGCGTCCGCTTGACGGCGACAATTCCCTCGCCCGCCGCGCCACCCCGCAGCGTCGGCGGCGGAACGTCCGCGGAAGCCGCGCCCGGCGATCCGCCGCTGTCCTCCGACATCGCACGCAGCACCTTCCAGCAGATGCTCATCGCGGTGAAGAACGACCAGCCCGCGCAGGCCGAAGCCCTGATGAACGCGGCCATCGCGCAAGGCATCCCCGGCGCCGACGCCGCGCGCCTCGCGCAGAAGGTGGCGTGGTCCTACCTCGCCGAGAGTCAGGACTTCGACGCCTTCCGCATCACCACCAATGTGAACGCCATCGACCGCCAGTCCGCGCCGATGCTGGACTGGATCGCCGGCCTCGCCACCTATCGCATGGGCCAATACGACGTCGCCGCGCAGCATTTCGAAACGCTGGCGCAGGTCGGCTCCACGCATATGGGCACGCGCGCCGCCGCGGCGTTCTGGGCCGCGCGGTCCTATACGCGCGCGGGCAATTCGCGCCGCGTCATCACCCTGCTCGTCGCCGCCGCGCGGCTGGAGCCGACATTCTACGGCCTGATCGCCGAGCGCATTCTGGGCTGGGACAGCCAGACCGGCTTCACCGATGCGACCATGAATGCGTCGGACCTCGCCGTCATCGCGCAGAACCCCGCCGCGCATCGCGCCATCGCGCTCTATCAGATCGGCGAAACCAAATATGTGCATGGCGAGATGCTGCGCGCCCTCGCTGCCATCGGCCCGAGCCAGAGCGAAGCCTTCGCGGCGATGGCGCATCAGATGAATCTGCCCGATATCGAGCTTCGCGCCAGCGAAGTCGCGGCGTCGCAGGGCAAGCGCCTTACCGGGCTGTTTCCCGTTCCGTCCTATCAGCCGCAAGGCGGCTATCGCATCGACCCGTCGCTGGTGCTCGCTTTCGTGCGGCAGGAAAGCCGCTTTCAGGCCAAGGCGGTTTCCAGCGTCGGCGCCACCGGCCTCATGCAGATCATGCCGGGCACCGCGGCGCATATCGACAGTAGCGTGGACCGTTCTGCCCTGAAAGATCCGACGACCAGTCTCGATCTCGGCCAGCGCTACATTGCCGAGTTGCTCGACAAGATGAACAACAGCCTGTTTCAGGCAACGGCGGCCTATGATGCCGGTCCCGGCAGCGTGTGGCGCTGGCTCGACCGGCCCAACACCGACAAAAGCGATCCGCTGCTGTTCATCGAGACGATGCCGTCGCCCGAAGCGCGCGATT
>JAFECN010000370.1 GCA_018242145.1 Pseudomonadota bacterium | reverse complement strand
CTCGAGCAGCGCGATCACGGTTCCGACCTTCACGCCGGTTGCACCCGCCGGGACCAGGATCTTGCCCACGGTACCCTCGTCGACCGCCTCATATTCCATCGTGGCCTTGTCGGTCTCGATCTCGGCCAGAATGTCGCCGCTCTTTACGGTGTCGCCTTCCTTCACCAGCCATTTGGCCAACTTCCCCTCCTCCATCGTCGGAGAAAGTGCCGGCATCAGGATTTGTGTGCTCATTTCACACCCCCAATTGTCATGGCCCGCAAAAGCGGGCCACCCAGGTGGGCGTGGAGTCCTTCTGCCGCGTGGACACGCGGCAAATGGGTGGCCCGGTCGTGAAGCTTGTCCTCGGGCCGCGCTTCGCGCGGACCCGGGGGCCGGGCCATGACAGCGGAGAAGAAAGGCGACAGCGCGGGCATCAGAATCTGAGTCATGCCAGCACGTCCGTGTAGAGTTCTTCCGGCGCGGGCTCGGGGCTTTCCTGCGCGAATTCGGCGGCGGTGTTCACGATGGAACGTATGTCCTTGTCCATCGCCTTGAGGTCTTCTTCCTTCACCGTACCGCGCTCGGTCATGCGCGCCGCATAGTGCTCGATGGGATCGCGCTTCTCGCGAACCTCCTGCACCTCCTCGCGCGTGCGGTACTTCGCAGGATCGGACATCGAGTGGCCGCGATAGCGATAGGTCTTCATTTCGAGGATGATCGGGCCGTTGCCTTCGCGGCAGTATTTCGCCGCCTTCTGGCCGGCGGCATAGACGGCTTCGACATCCATGCCGTCCACCTGCTCGCCCGGAATGTTGAACGAAGCGCCGCGCTTGTAGAAATGCGTTTCGGCGCTGGAGCGCTCCACGCTGGTGCCCATCGCGTACTGGTTGTTCTCGATCACATAGACGACCGGCAGCTTCCAGAGCTCCGCCATGTTGAAGCTCTCATAGACCTGGCCCTGATTGGCCGCGCCGTCACCGAAATAGGTGACGCAGACCGCGCCGTTCTTTTTGTATTTGTCCGAGAAGGCGAGCCCGGTTCCGATCGGCACCTGCGCGCCGACGATGCCGTGGCCGCCATAGAAATGCTGCTCGACGCTGAACATGTGCATCGAGCCGCCCTTGCCCTTGGAATATCCCGTCGCGCGGCCGGTGAGTTCGGCCATCACGCCCTTGGGGTCCATGCCGGTGGCCAGCATGTGGCCGTGGTCGCGATAGGCGGTGACGATCTGGTCGCCCTTCTTGAGCGCGGCCTGCATGCCGACGACCACCGCTTCCTGCCCGATATAGAGATGGCAGAAGCCGCCGATGAGGCCCATGCCGTAAAGCTGGCCCGCCTTCTCCTCGAAGCGGCGGATCAGAAGCATGTCGTGATAGAATTTCTTCTGCAGATCGGCGCTGACGCCTGGCGCGGATTGCACCGCCGGCTTGGCATTTGCCATCCAAAAACTCCTGTCATGCCCAGCCGGGCAGAGCCCGGTTTTGGCAAGGGTGCGGGAGTTTAGCAAGCCGGGCGCGTTTGTCAGAAAATTCGGGAATCCCCTCGGGATTCAGTGCCTTTCGCGGGGCACGGCGACCTGCCCGGGCAGGCTGCCCAGCATCTGCTCGCGCTCGACTTCCTCGATGGTGTCGGGATCACCATTTTCGATAAGGTCGATGCGGTGTTCCAGACGCTTTCTTTCGCCGCGGACCGAGGCGAGCCTCTGCTTCTGCGCCGCCAGTTCCGAACTGACTTGGGCGTAAGCGTGATAGCCGCGCGTGCCGCTGATGGCGTAGTAGCCGAAATAGGCGATGATGGCCGTGCAGATCGCCGGGATGACCGACGCGCCGAAAATCCTGAGCACGCTTCGCCTGATTCGCATCCCAGCAACGAATCACACACTGATTCGGCTGGTCAAGTGAAATACGATGGTCAAGTCCCGGATTTCAAAACGTAAATCGCGCGCGTGGGTGCATTTACGATTTGCGCGACGCCTAGACGCCGCCCTTAGCGAAAATATCTTCGATGACGTCCATGCCTTCGGGACTGTGGATCCAGTCTTCGGCGGCCTTCTGCGTGGGAAACTGCCCGGCGGCGCGCGCCGGTTTCACGCGGCCCGGAATCGGAATGAGGACCTCGAAAGTTCCCTCATGGCGGGTGTCCTTGGTGGGCGCGGCATAGGCCTCGGGTTTGAATTTGTTTTTCTTGGCCATGGTCTGCCTCGTAAAGCGCGCGGCGCTCCATAGGCCATCGGAACCGCCTGCGTCCAGACCTAACTTGGCGTGCGAGACTCAGGGGGCAAACGCCCGCACCGGCTCCTGAAACGCCGCCCGGTAACGCGCGGCGTGGCGGATGCGGACGATGCGGACCGTATCTCCAACGACCTCATAATAGATGAGGTAGGGATATGGATGGATCGGAAACCGCCTGAGCCGGGAACGTGGCACTTTGCGGCCCATGTAAGGCTGATCGCCAAGTGCGTTCGCGACCTCACCAACTCGCACGGCCACCACGTCGGCTGCCGATGCATTTTCCCGGGCAATGTAGCCGTGAATCTTTTCGAGCTGAACGCGCGCCTGAAAGGTGAAGACAACGCGCATCAACGGCGAAATCGGGCGAAGAAGGCTTTCATCTCCTCCTCGGGGACAAATTCACCCCGATCCGCCTCGGCCAAACCCTCTTCAAGATCGGCCCAGTCTTCCTCGGTCATATCGCTGCAATCGTCGTATTCGTTGTTCTCGATGGCAAGAAGAACGCCCACGGCCTCTTCCTGCTTTTCCTGCGGCCAGGTTTTTGCCCGCTCGAATACGGCGGCAATCTCTTCTTTTGTCATCGCAACACCGGGCCGGACCTCCGCAGCATTATACCAGACCCGGCTTTACCCGCGAAGAACGCTCCGGCCCGCATACACCGCCTGGTCGCCAAGCATCTCCTCGATGCGCAGGAGCTGGTTGTATTTCGCGAGCCTGTCCGAACGCGAGAGCGAGCCCATCTTCGCCTGGCCGCAATTCGTGGCCACCGCGAGGTCGGCGATGGTATTGTCTTCGGTTTCGCCGGAGCGGTGGCTCATCACCGAGCGGTAGGACGCGCGGTTGGCCATATCCATCGTCTCAAGAGTCTCGGTCAAGGTGCCGATCTGGTTGACCTTTATCAGAATGGCGTTGGCGATGTGCTTCTCGATGCCCTGGGCAAGGCGCTTCACATTGGTGACGAAGAGATCGTCGCCCACAAGCTGTACCTTTTTGCCGATGGCATCGGTCAGCGCCTTCCAGCCGTTCCAATCGTCTTCGGCCATGCCGTCTTCGATGGAGATGATGGGATAGCGCTTGCAGAGGTCCTCATAGACCTTCGCCATCTGGCCGGGGTCCAGCGTTTTGCCCTCGCCTTCCAGCACATATTTGCCGTCCTTGAAAAACTCGGTCGAAGCCGGATCGAGCGCCAGATAGACGTCCTCGCCCGGCTTGTAGCCCGCCTTCTCGATGGACTTCATGATGAAGCCCAGCGCCTCGTCGGCACTCTTCAGGTTCGGGGCGAAACCGCCCTCGTCGCCGACATTGGTGTTGTGCCCGGCGTCGTGCAGGCCCTTCTTGAGCGTGTGGAAGATCTCCGAGCCCATGCGCAGGGCTTCCTTAAAGCTCGGCGCGCCGGCGGGCATGATCATGAATTCCTGGAAGTCGATCGGATTGTCGGCATGCACGCCGCCATTGATGATGTTCATCTGCGGCACCGGCAGCACATGCGCCATCGGTCCGCCGACATAGCGATAGAGCGGTTGGCCCAGCGAGATCGCCGCCGCCTTCGCCAGCGCCAGCGACACGCCGAGGATGGCGTTCGCGCCGAGGCGGGATTTGTTCGGCGTGCCGTCCAGCCTGATCATGATGCGGTCGATGCGCGTCTGGTCTTCTGCGTCCATGCCGCAGATCGCGTCGAAGATTTCCGTGTTCACGGCGGCGACGGCCTTCTCGACACCCTTGCCGCCATAGCGTTTGCCGCCGTCGCGCAACTCCATCGCCTCATGCGCGCCGGTGGAGGCGCCGGAGGGAACGATGGCGCGGCCCAGCGCGCCGTCTTCCAGCACCACGTCCACCTCGACGGTCGGGTTGCCGCGGCTGTCCAGAACTTCGCGGCCGATGATGTCGATGATGGCGGTCATGGGTGAAATCTCCGTAAGGCTGGGGCGTCCGGGCCGGGCGACTTCTAGGCGATGGCCGACGGGGCTTCAACTCTCGGCTTGACGCCGCCGCAAAGGCCCGCCAGAGACGCAAGCGGAGGAGCGCATAACACTAGTTTGGAGCATTCCAATATGCGTTTTTCCACTCTCGCCCTTTCCGCCCTGATTCTGGCCGCCCCGGCCTCCGCCTTCGCGCAGGACCATATGGGCGGCCACGGCATGCACGGCTTCTTCACGCCCGAGCAGCGCGAAATGTACATGCAGACGAACAAGATCGACTTTTCGTCCCTGTCGCGCGACCAGCGCCATGCGCAGATGCAGGCGATGCGGTCCAAGTTCGACGCCATGAGCGATGCCGACAAGGCCAAGCTGAAGGCCGACATGCAGGCGAAATTCGATGCGCTGACGCCGGACCAGAAGCAGGCCGTCGAGCAGAAGATCGCCGAGCGCAAGGCCCGCATGCAGCAATGGATGCAGAAGAAGGCGGACGGCCAGCAATAAGTCCGGCACCCAGCCATGCGCGCGACGCCGTGGGGGAATGCCCCCGCGGCGATCCGCGCGGGCGTCCGCGAATCCCGCTATAAGCCTCTCACAGACATCTGCTCTGGGGAGGGCTTATGAACGTCATCGACATGCCGGTCACGCTGGCGACAGCCGTGGTCACCATTCTTGCGCTGCTGTTCTATTTCTGGACGGGCCTCACTGTCGGGCGCATGCGCGGCAAGCACGGCGTGAAGGCGCCGACCATGACGGGGCCTTTGCCGTTCGAATGCGCCGTGCGCGTGCAGATGAACACGCTGGAATGGATCGTGATCTTCCTGCCGTTCCTGTGGCTGGCCACGCTTTATTTCTCGCCGGCGATGACGGTTCTTTATCTGTCCTGGCTGCCGCCGGTTCTGGGCATCGTCTGGATCGTGGGCCGCTGGCTCTACATGACCGGCTACATGGCCGCGCCGGAAAAGCGCGAAACCGGTTTCGGAATCGCAGCGCTCGCGGTGATCGCATTGTTGATCTGCGCGGTCATCGGCATCGTCATGACGTGGAGCGCGGTGGGCGCGGCCTGAGAATTCAGGATCGGGAAACGAAAATGTTGTCCGCTCCGACATTGACAGAAGCCGTCACCATCCTCGCGGTACTGATGCGATAAACTGGAGCGCCGGCACTTAGAATTGCGCCATGTTCTATCACCTCCCCCTTGTGGGGAGGTCGGAGAGCGAAGCGATCCGGGTGGGGGGATTGAGCGAGCCCTCCCCCCACCCGAAAAATTCTTCGTGTCCGTTCGCTGTCGCTCTCGGACCTCAGAATTTTATCGACCTCCCCACAAGGGGGAGGTGATGTGATCCGCTCAGGACTTACGGCGCTTCACGATTGCGTCGATGGCGACGAGATCGGACAGAAGTGTTTCCGCCGCGTCCAGCGCGAGACAGCTTGGGCCGTCGCACAGGGCCTTGTCCGGATCGGGATGGAATTCCAGGAAGATGCCGTCCACGCCCGCAGCAACGGCGGCGCGCGCCAGCACCGGCACCCCGGCCCGACGGCCGCCGGTCGAGGCCGCGTTGGTGCGCGGATCGGCACCCGGCAATTGAACGGCATGCGTTGCGTCCATCGTGACCGGAGCGCCCAGCTTGCGCATTTCTCCCAGCCCCAGCATGTCCACGACAAGATTGTTGTAACCGAACGAGACGCCACGCTCGCACAAGATCGTCATGGGGCGCTTGGAGACTTCGCGTATCTTCGAAAGAATGTTGTTGCAGTCCCACGGCGGGAGAAACTGGCCCTTCTTGATCTGCAACCAGCCACCGGATGCATCGACCGCTTTTGCCGCCGCGACAACGAGGTCGGTCTGACGGCAGAGGAATGCGGGTATCTGCACGACATCGGCAACAGCCGCGACGGGCGCCGCCTGCTCTTCGGTGTGAATATCGGTGACAACCGGAACGCCCACTGCCTGCTTCACATCCGCCAGGATGCGCAGGCCCTTCTCCATGCCGGGACCCCGATAGGAATGGATCGATGAGCGGTTGGCCTTGTCGAAGCTTGCCTTGAAGACGAAGGGAATCTCCAGCCTCGCGCAGACGGCCTTCAAATGGCGCGCGACATCCATCGCCATCCCGGCGTCTTCGAGAACATTCATGCCCGCCATGACGACGAGTTTGTGGCCGTCGCCGATCGAGATGTTCCAGTTGTCGAGGTGCAAAGAGGCCATCGGTTCATCCCGTGATCGCGTGAAGAGGCCGACCGTGGGCCGGACGGCGCATCGTATAGGAGAAATCCCGCGCCACAGCGAGGGCCAGTCTTACCCGCCCCAATGGCCTGAAAATTCTACCGCTCCAGCTTGGCGAACAGCGCTTTCAGGGATGGGGTGAGCATCCGCAGTTCGTCGCGGTGCGCGGAGGTGAGGTCTTCCAGAAGTTTTTCGCCCGACGCCGTCAGCGCGAGCGTGACCCGCCGGCGGTCGTCCGTATCCTGCCGCCGCTTGAGATAACCGGCTTTCACCAGCCGATCTACCAGCCCCACCGCGCTGTGATGCTTGATGACAAGCTGCTGCGCCAGATCGCCGATGGTCGGCGCCGGGCCGCCGGTGAATCCCTTGATGGCCAGAAGCGCCTGATGCTGCTGGGGCGCCAGCCCGGCCGCGCGGGCGGCGTCTTCGCTAAAAACCAGGAATCGGCGCAGCAAATGGCGGAATTCGGCCAGAATGTGATAGTCCGCTGCGGCAAGCTTGGCGCGGGTTTTTCCGGTCATGGCCGCCCTGCGCCATGCTGCATTGCATTATATCGCATCACGATATAATAGCCCGCTTCCGAAATCCGCAAAGCACCGATCCCGAGCCTTCATGTCGCAATCCCCCGATTCTCCGGCCACGTTCCGGGACACTCTGCGCGATTTCACCGCGGACCGCAGCCTTCTCAAGCTGACGGCCATGGCCGTGGTGGTCGGCACCGGCGGTGCGGCCTCTGCGTGGGTTCTGCTCCGGCTCATCGCGCTCATCGCCAATCTCGTCTATTTCCAGAAGATATCAGCGCAGACCGTTTCTTTTGAGAGTCTGCACCACTTGCCGCTGTGGACCATTCTCATCCCGGTTGCGGGCAGCATCATCATCGGCCTGATGGCGCGCTACGGCTCGGAGAAAATCCGCGGCCACGGCATTCCCGAAGCGATCGAGGCGATCCTGCTCGGTCAGAGCCGCATCGAGCCCAAGGTCGCGTTGCTGAAGCCCTTGTCGTCGGCGATCTCGATCGGCACCGGCGGGCCGTTCGGCGCGGAAGGCCCCATCATCATGACGGGCGGCGCGCTCGGCTCGCTGTTCGCGCAGCTCTTCGACATGAGTTCGGCGGAACGCAAGACCCTGCTCGTGGCGGGCGCCGCCGCGGGCATGACCGGCGTCTTCGGCACGCCCATCGCGTCGATCCTGCTCGCCGTCGAACTTCTTCTTTTCGAATGGAAGCCCCGCAGCTTCGTGCCCGTCGCAACCGCGGCGATGGTGGCGGCTATGTGGCGTCCGTGGTTGCTCGGCCCGGGGCCTCTCTTTGCCTATGGGATTACCCCGATTATCCCATGGTGGGGCTTCGGGCTGTGCGCCCTCATCGGAATCGTCGCCGGCCTGCAATCGGGCCTGATGACGATCATCCTCTACAAGGTCGAAGACCTGTTCTACGAGTTGCCGATCCATTGGATGTGGTGGCCGGCGCTGGGCGGCGTGGTCGTCGGCATCGGCGGCTGGCTCGACCCAGCGGTCCTGAGCGTGGGCTATGACAACATCCGGGCGCTGGTGCAGGGATCGATGAACATGCACGACGCCTTCGCGCTGCTCATCGGAAAATGCGTGGTGTGGATTGTCGCGTTGTCGTCCG
>JAFECN010000036.1 GCA_018242145.1 Pseudomonadota bacterium | reverse complement strand
TGCCCTTCACCTGGGCCATGATGCTGATCGGCAATCTGGCGCTGACCGGCGTCGGCATTCCGGTTCTGGGCATCGGCACGGCCGGTTTCTATTCGAAAGACGGCATCATCAATGCCGCTTATCTGTCGCATTCGGCGATGGGTGGTTACGCCTTCTGGCTTACCCTGATCGCGGCCGGCCTGACGGCGTTCTATTCCTGGCGCCAGTTCCTGATGACGTTCCACGGCCCTTATCGCGGCGCGCAACAGCAGCATCTGTCCCACGCCGACCACGATGCGCACACGCATGACGAACCGATGGATGGCGACGATCATGGCCATCATGGTCCGATCAAACTTTCGGACGTTCATGAGTCGCCTCTGGTGATGCTGATCCCGTTGGCGGTTCTGGCCGCCGGTGCGTTGTTCGCGGGCGCTGCGTTCGACCATGCCTTTGTCGGCATCGATGCGAGCGGCTTCTGGCGGTCTTCGCTGGGCGCGATCACCGGCCATCACGGCGCGGACGTGGAAATGCCGCTGTGGGTCGAGCTTGGCCCGCTGGTGCTCACGATCCTCGGTTTTGCCGTGGCCTATTACTACTATGTGCTGCATCCCGATCTTCCGCCGAAGATGGCCGCGAAGAAAGGCGTGCTCTACGAGTTCCTCTACAACAAATGGTATTTCGACGAGCTGTATGACTTTCTGTTCGTGCGCCCCAGCCTATGGATCGGCCGCAAGCTCTGGAAGGTCGGCGACGGCAAGATCATCGACGGGCTTGGGCCCGACGGCGTGACCGCGCGGGTGCTCGATGTGACGCGCGAAACGGTGCGCCTCCAGTCCGGCTATGTCTATCATTACGCGCTGGCGATGCTGGCAGGGGTGCTGGTGCTAATCACCTGGTTCATGGTGTCGGGAGGTGCGCTGTGAGCCATCTGCCCATCCTTTCCATCGTCACCTTCCTGCCGATGGTGGCCGCGCTGTTCATCCTCCTTGCCGGCGGCAGCGAGCAGACGCGCGCCAACACTGCGCGCTGGGTGGCGCTCATCGCCACGCTCGCCGATCTCGCCATCGCGATCTATATCTGGACGCAGTTCGACGGCTCGACCGCGAAGTTCCAGTTCGCGGAGCGCGCGCAATGGCTGGGCGGCAACATCACCTATCACATGGGCGTGGACGGCATCTCGGTGCTGTTCGTGGTGTTGACCGCGGTCCTGATGCCGTTCTGCATTCTGGCGAGCTGGAAGTCGATCCAGACCCGCGTGCCGGAATACATGATCGCGTTCCTGGCGCTGCAGACGCTGATGATCGGCGTGTTCTGCGCGCTCGATCTGGTGCTGTTCTATGTGTTCTTCGAAGGCGGCCTGATCCCGATGTTCCTGATCATCGGGGTGTGGGGCGGCAAGCGGCGCGTCTATGCCAGCTTCAAGTTCTTCCTCTATACGCTGCTCGGCTCGGTGCTGATGCTGCTGGCGATCCTGTGGATGTATCTCTACGCCGGTACCACCGACATCGAAGTGCTGCTCAACAGCGCGCATTTCCCGGTCGCCATGCAGACGTTCCTGTGGTTCGCCTTCTTCGCCAGCTTCGCGGTGAAAATGCCGATGTGGCCGGTGCACACCTGGCTGCCGGATGCCCATGTCGAAGCGCCCACCGCCGGTTCGGTCA
The DNA here is from genome assembly GCA_018242145.1 of Pseudomonadota bacterium. Taxonomy (GTDB): domain Bacteria; phylum Pseudomonadota; class Alphaproteobacteria; order Micropepsales; family Micropepsaceae; genus Rhizomicrobium. The sequence goes on along the minus strand of JAFECN010000036.1, from coordinate 2,150 downwards.
TCCTGGCGGGCATCCTGCTGAAGATGGGCGGCTATGGCTTCCTGCGCTTCTCGCTGCCGATGTTCGCCAGCGCCTCGGCCACCTTCGCGCCGTTTATCTTCGTGCTCTCGGTCGTGGCGATCATCTACACGTCCTATGTCGCGCTCGCGCAGGAGGATTGGAAAAAGCTCATTGCCTATTCGTCGGTCGCTCACATGGGCTTTGTCACTATGGGGATATTCACGTTTACCCATACCGGGCTGGACGGCGGCATCTATCAGATGCTGTCCCACGGCATCGTCTCGGGCGCGCTCTTCCTCTGCATCGGCGTGATGTACGATCGCATGCACACCCGCGAGATCGCGGCCTATGGCGGTGTCGTCGCCCGCATGCCCATTTATGCGGCGTGCTTCATGGTCTTCATGCTGGCCAATGTCGGGTTGCCGGGAACCAGCGGATTCGTGGGTGAGTTTCTCACGATGCTGAGCGCGTTCCGCGTGAACACCTGGGTCGCCATCCTGGCGACGACCGGAATTATCCTGTCGGCGTCCTACATGCTCTACCTCTACTGGCGGGTCATCTTTGGCAAGCTGGTGAAACCGGCCCTCCAGACCTTGCAGGACCTTTCGGCGCGCGAGATCGCCATTCTGGCGCCGCTGGTGATCGCCACCATCGTCATGGGCGTCTATCCGAACTTCGTGTTCAAGGTGACGGGCGCATCGGTCCAGCATCTGCTGGATCAGAACAAGCAGGCTCTCGCATTCGACCGCGCCCCCCAACTGGCCTCCATTGCGAAGGTGACGCCGTGACCATCTCCGCCAACCTCGCGATTCTCGCGCCGGAATTGATCGTCGCCGTCGGCGCCATGGCGCTGCTTCTGTTCGGCGCGATCCGCGGCGAGAAGGGCATCGGCCTTGTTTCCGTGCTGGCGACGGTGGTGATGGCGATTGCCGCATGGTTTGTGGCCATGCCGTTATCGCCGCAAATCCATGCCTTCGGCAGCGCGTTCACGACCGATACCTTCGCGCGTTTCGCGAAACTGCTGATCCTGCTCGGCTCGGCCTCGACGCTGCTGATGGCGCAGGATTTCTTCAAAACCGCGGGCATCGACAAGTTCGAGTTCCCGGTTCTGGTGCTTCTGTCCACCGTCGGCATGATGCTGATGGTTTCGGCGTCCAACTTCATCGGGCTCTATATGGGCTTCGAGCTACAAAGCCTGGCGCTGTACGTCCTGGCGGCGTTCCATCGGGATTCGTTGCGCTCGACCGAAGCGGGGCTGAAATATTTCGTCCTCGGCGCGCTGGCGTCCGGCATGATGCTGTATGGCATCTCGCTGATCTACGGCTTTACCGGCACCACCGATTTTGCCGCGATTGCGCATCTGGTTACGGCGGCCAATGTCGGCATCGGATTGATCTTCGGAATCGTGTTCCTGATCACCGGCCTGGCGTTCAAGATCGCCGCCGTGCCGTTCCACATGTGGTCGCCCGACGTTTATGAAGGCGCCCCCACGCCGATCACGGCCTTCTTCTTCATGTCGCCGAAGGTCGCGGCGATGATGCTCTTCGTGCGGACGCTGATCGAGCCGTTTCCCGGCGCGTTTCATCAGTGGCAGCAGATCATCGTCGTGATCTCCGTTCTCTCGATGGGATTGGGCGCCTTCGCGGCCATCGGCCAGGCCAACATCAAGCGCATGATGGCCTACAGCTCCATCGGCCACATGGGATATGCGCTGCTCGGGCTGGCGGCGGGCACGGCGCAGGGCGTGCAGAGCGTGTTGCTCTACATGACGATCTATCTCGTCACGAATGCTGGCGCCTTCGCCTGCATTCTGGCGATGCGGCGCAAGGGCGAGCAGGTGGAGACGATTGCCGATCTCGCCGGCCTCGCGCGCACGCAGCCGAGGCTTGCCTTCGTGTTCTCCGCCCTGATGTTCAGCCTTGCGGGCATTCCGCCGCTGGCGGGCTTCTTCGCGAAATTCTACGTCTTCATGGCCGCCATCGGCGCGCATCTCTATATCGCGGCAGTGCTGGGCGTTCTGGCGAGCGTGGTGGGTGCCTATTACTATTTGCGCATCGTCAAGCTCATCTATTTCGACGAGCCCGCGCCCGCCTTCGACCGCGATCTCGGCGCGAAGCTGGGAACGGTGCTGGTCGGCTCCGGACTCTTTT
>JAFECN010000369.1 GCA_018242145.1 Pseudomonadota bacterium | reverse complement strand
TCGCTGCGCGGCATGATGAACGCGCGCGCGTCGGGGGGAGCCCCAGCCGCGCTCGGCGCAACGCCACCCAGGATCACCCATTGGCAATGATCGCATCCGCTCGACCACGGCCAGCGACCGGAGACCCGAAAGCCGCCATCGGCTTTTTCCACTTTGCCGAACGGCGCATACGACGACGACAAGCGAACGGTGTCGTCGCCGCTCCAAAGATCGGCGGCCATTTTGGGATTGAGCAACCCCATTTCCCAATTGTGAACGGCGACAAGGCACAAGCACCAGGCGCTGGACGGGCAACCTTTCGCGAGTTCGATGGCGACGCGGAACAGCGCATCCGGGCGCATCTCGTAGCCGCCATACGCTGCCGGCTGGAGCATGCGATAGAAACCGGCCTGCTCGAAGTCCTTCACGGTTTGCGGCAACACGGACCGATTGTCCTCGGTGGCCTGCGCGCGAGAAGCCAGAACTGGGATGAGCGCGCGGGCGCGCGCGATCATCTCGTCCGGCGTCGGCGTTTTGCCGAGATCGCGTTTCTGCGCTGCGGACATAGGCGCTTCTCCCTCAGTTCTCGGTCAGAAAGCCAGTTACCAGACGATTGAACTCGTCCGCCTTTTCCCACTGCGCCCAGTGACCGCATTTTGGCATCACCAGGAAACGGGCATTGGGAATCTGGCGCATCAGGATCAGGCCTTGATCCATCGGATTAACGCGATCCTCGCGCCCCCAGATGATCAACGTCTCGTGCGGGATAGAATCCAGCCGCTCGCGCCACAGATCGGTGATCGGCGCCATGTTCGGGCCGAGCCGCAACGGCATGAACTCCGCCGTCTCCGGATCGGTCGCGCGCTTCAGCCGATCCTGAAGAAGATCGTCCGTGATCGAGGACGGATCGTAGACGAGATATTGCACGAACTCGCGGAGGCGCTCGATGGAGGGTCCCGGCGGCATGTAAAACGTCACCAGCGATCGTATCCCATCGCTGGGCGACTTTTCGAACAGCGAGTACCCACCGCCCGGTCCCATCAGCACAAGGCGTGCGACTTTGTTGGGGAAATCGAGTGCCGTCTTTAGACTGGCCGCGCCGCCGAGCGAATTTCCAACGAGATGCGCCTTGCCGAGTTCCAGCTTGTCGATAAACGCCGCCAGCACTTTGGCGTAGTAACCCCATAGCGGTTCGGAGATCTTGCGCTTCGTGGATTGTCCATAGCCTGGCAGATCGATTGCGATGGCGCGAAACGATTTCGCGAAGACCGGCATGTTCTTGCTGAAATTGCTCAACCCCGAAGAGCCCGGTCCGCCGCCATGCACGAAAATCACGGCCGGTCCTTCGCCGATTTCGTCATAGTGAATGTTCAAGCCGTCGATGTCGACGAAGCGGCTCTTGATCTCGTCTTGCGCCACAGGCGTTCTCCGATATGTCAGGAATTGGACAGGCGCTTGTGGCCCCAGGTGCTGTTTGCCTTATGACGGGTCACCGTCCACGGCTCGCTGATCGTGCGTGCGCCCCAGCCGAACTCCACTTCGAAGCCGCTTGGGGTGAAGGCGTAGAAGGAGAACATATGATCGTTGGTGTGCCGGCCGAGCGTGTTGGCGATTTTCACGCCGAGCTTGTCGGCACGGTCATACGCGAAGCCGACATCTTCCATGTTCTCGACCTGGACCATGAAATGGTTGAGCCGCTTGGGCAGCGGAGCGGGCACGAGAGCCAGCGTGTGATGGCGCGGATTGCAATGCAGGAACGTGAGTTCGAGCGAGAATTCCGGGCTCAGTGCCATGTCGATATTATCGGAAAGCCGGAAGCCCAATCCCTGCTGATAAAACTTCAGTGCGGCGGCTACATCGCCCGTATAGAGAACAAGGTGGCCAAGTCCCTGATCGCCGGTGACAAACCCCTGCACACCAGCCGGAGACCGTAACGGTTCTGGAAAGACCTCCGTCGCCCCATAGTAGATCTCTACCGCTGTTCCTGATGGATCAGCGCATTTGAGCAGATCCGACACGCCCCGATGTTTGGCCAGCGCTTTGTCTTGAGTGGTCTCAACTCCAATCGTCTTTAGCTGCTGCGCGACGGCGGCGAGCGCAGCGGCATCGGTGACCTCGAAGCCGATAAAAGACAGGTCATCGCGCCCACCTTTGGTGACAGCGAAACGCCAGGCATGCGAATCCATTCGAAAGCGCAGTTCGCTTTCGTCGGTCGTGACGTCCATGAGGCCGAGGAAATCGGTTGCGTAGTGTCGCCATGTAGCGAGATCGCTGACCTCAAAGCCCACATAGCCCAGAGCCGATACGCCCATTCGCCTCTCCCGATCCGCGCTATTGCGTGCGCGTGCCCGAAGAGATTGGTGCAAGCCGCTGCATCAATCCAATCGATACCTCGCATACCAACTATCGATTTCCTTCACGGGTCACTCCAGACGATAAAAGCAAAAAGCTTTCGGGAGGCCTTTGTGACAGCGCAATCGGCGCAGACCGCCGTTCAAACCATTGCAGAGCGGCTGTTCGAGGCGCGCCGAACCGCGGTCGCGATACCGCCCATCCACGATGAATTGGCGCCTTTGGATATCTCCAGCGCATACGCGATCCAGCGCCTCAACACCGAGCGCCGGATCAAGGCGGGGGCGCGGCCTGTGGGGCGAAAGATCGGCCTCACATCGCAAGCCGTGCAGAAACAATTGGGCGTCGATCAGCCGGATTTTGGCATGCTGTTTGACGATATGGCGCATCGCGGCGATTCCGTCATGGTGAAACGCGCCGGCCTTATCTCTCCGCGCATAGAAGCCGAGATGGCCTTTGTCTTGTCTGCCGATATCGCGACCAAGGTGACGGCAAATGCCGATCTTCATCGCGCGATCGCAAGCGTCGCGGCGTCCGCCGAAATTGTCGACAGCGCGATTGCCGATTGGAAGATCGGAATCGTCGATACGATCGCAGACAATGCTTCCAGCGGCGCTTTCGCCATCGGAACCCCGCAGCCCTATGCGCCCGATATGGATTTGCCGGGCCGCACGATGCGCCTTCTCAAGGACGGAGAATTGAAATCGTCCGGAATAGGCGCCGCAACCCTCGGCGATCCGCTGACGGCGCTGGCATGGCTCGCCAATACCGCCATCGCCTTCGGCGACCCGCTGCGCAAAGGCGACATCGTTTTGAGCGGCGCGCTGGGGCCGATGATTCCGATGGATGCTGCCCGCTACGAGATCGAGATCAGCGGGTTTCCAAAGCTGACCGTGCAGGCCATGTGATGAAGACCAAGGTCGCTATCATCGGCTCCGGCAATATCGGCACGGATCTCATGATGAAAGTCATGCGTCTGTCGGACACGCTTGAAATGGCTGCTCTGATCGGCGTTGACCCGGATTCCGATGGGTTAAGCCGCGCCCGCCGCATGGGCGTGGCCACGAGTGCCGAAGGCATTGCTGGCCTTGTTGCGCTTCCCGCATTCAAGGATATCGAAATCGTGTTCGATGCGACCTCCGCCGCGGCGCATAAGGAGCATGACCGTATCTTGCGGCAGCACGGCAAGCGCGTCGTCGACCTCACGCCAGCGGCGATCGGGCCTTACACAATCCCGCCGGTGAACGGCCTGGCAAATCTTAAATCGTCCAACGTCAATATGGTAACCTGCGGTGGGCAGGCGACCATCCCGATCGTGGCCGCTATATCCCGCGTCGCCAAAGTGCACTACGCGGAAATCGTCGCGTCGATCGCTTCCAAGTCTGCCGGCCCCGGCACGCGCGCGAATATCGACGAGTTCACCGAAACAACCGCCCGCGCCATCGAAGTCGTCGGCGGCGCGGCGCGCGGCAAGGCCATTATCGTGCTCAACCCGGCAGAACCACCGGTTATCATGCGGGACACCGTCTATTGCCTGTGTGCCCCAGCAGAGACTTCGGCAATCGAGTCATCTATCCAGGCGATGGTGTCTGAGGTGCAAACCTACGTCCCGGGCTACCGCCTGAAGCAAGCCGTCCAGTTCGAACGGATCGGCGACAACGACCGGCTGTTCATTCCTGACATGGACGAGGCATTTGCTGGATTGAAGGTTTCCGTCTTCCTCGAAGTGGAGGGCGCCGCACACTATTTGCCGTCTTACGCGGGCAACCTCGACATCATGACATCGGCGGCGCTGCGCACGGCCGAACGCATCGTGCAGGCATGACCAGGCCTGCAAGAAAACTCTATATCCAGGACGTCACGTTGCGCGACGGCATGCACGCGATACGGCACAAATACAGCCTCGATCATGTCCGCGCGATCGCAAAGGCGCTCGACGATGCCAAAGTCGACGCCATCGAGATCGCGCATGGCGACGGTCTCTCGGGCTCGTCCTTCAACTACGGCTTTGGCGCGCACACGGACTGGGACTGGATCGCCGCTGTCGGCGAATGTCTCAGCCACGCCAAGCTCACAACCCTTCTTCTGCCTGGCATCGGAACGGCGCACGATCTGAAGCGCGCCTATGACCTCGGTGTGCGCTCTGTCCGCATCGCAACCCATTGCACCGAAGCGGACGTCGCCAAGCAGCATATCGAAGCCGCCCGCAGTCTGGGCATGGATGTCGCCGGCTTTCTGATGATGAGCCATATGAGCGCGCCGGAGCCGCTGGCCAAGCAGGCGCAACTGATGGAGAGCTACGGCGCGCATTGCGTCTATGTGACCGACAGCGGCGGCGCGATGACGATGGACGACGTGGCCGCGCGTTTGCAGGCCTACGACCGCGTTCTGAAGCCCGAGACCGAACGCGGCATCCACGCGCATCACAATCTTTCGCTCGGCGTCGCCAACTCCGTCGCCGCGGTGCAGAACGGCGCCATTCGCGTGGACGCATCGCTTGCCGGCATGGGCGCCGGCGCGGGCAACGCGCCGCTGGAGGTCTTCATCGCCGTGGCCGACGTCTATGGCTGGGAGCACGGCACCGATCTCTTTAAGCTGATGGACGCAGCAGAAGACCTGGTCCGTCCGCTGCAGGACCGCCCCGTGCGGGTGGATCGCGAGACATTGTCGCTTGGCTATGCCGGCGTCTATTCGAGCTTCCTGCGCCATGCGGAGAAAGCGGCCCACGATTACAACCTCGACGTCCGCTCCATTCTCGTCGAACTCGGCAGGCGCAAGATGGTGGGCGGGCAGGAAGACATGATCGTCGATGTCGCGTTGGACCTAAAAGCGCGCCGCAACCAAACCGGGACGGAGATATCGCGTGGCTGAAGCTTTGCAGGCGCCCATCGTGATCGCCGGCGCCGGCCCGGTCGGCATGTCGGCGGCGATCTTTGCCGCGATGTATGGCGTGCGCGTCATTGTCGTGGAGCCGCGCAAGGCTGGCGAACCGCCGAGCGCCAAATGCAACACCGTGGCAGCGCGCACCATGGAGACGTTTCGTCTGTTCGGAATCGCCGAGGAGGTTCGCAACGCTGGCCTGCCCGACGACTATCCGACCGACACCATCTATTGCACCAGCCTGACCGGCTATGAGCTGACGCGCCTGAAGATGCCCTCGCGCAACGAACGCGCGCAGAAAGGCTTTCTCGACGACAACTGGCTGACGCCCGAGCCCATGGTGCGCGTGAGCCAGCTTTATCTGGAGCCGATCCTGTTCAAGCGCATGCAGGCCGCGCCCGAAATCACGATCCTGAACGAGACGAGCGTCGAAAGTTTCAATCAGGACCACGATGGCGTCACGGTCCGCTGCAAGCGTCTTACGGACGGACAGCCCCTGACCATCAAAGCGCGGTTCTTGATTGGCTGTGATGGCGGCCGCAGCACGATTCGCAAGGCTTTGGGATTCAAGCTGGTCGGCGACGCCGAACTGGGGCGTACGCGCAGCACGCTGGTGCGCTCGCCGGATATTCGCAGATTGTTTGGAGACCGCCGTCCAGCCTGGATGAGTTGGGTCGCGAGCAACAAGATCCGCGGCAATGTCGTCGCCATCAATGGCGAAGATATCTGGCTGCTCCATCGCGGCATGCCGAATAGCACCATGGCTTACGAAGACCTCGACTTCGACCAATCGATCCGCGATCTGCTCGGCGTGGGCAAGGACCTGTCCTACGAGGTCTTGAGTCACGAAGACTGGATGGGCCGGCGGCTCGTCGCCGAGCGCTTCCGGGATCGCAACGTCTTCATTGCCGGGGATGCGGCCCATCTGTGGATACCCTATGCGGGCTATGGCATGAATGCCGGCATCGCAGACGGCGTGAATCTGAGCTGGATTCTCACAGCCGTGCTGCGTGGTTGGGCCGATCCCAAGATGATCGACGCCTTTGAAGCCGAACGGCATCCGATCACCGAGCAGGTCTCGCGCCTCGCCATGCGCAAGGTGATCGAGAATATGGAAGCGATGGGAAGCGGCCCACCGCCCGCGATCCTGACGGACGAAGGCGAGGCCGCAGATCAAGTCCGCGCGATGATCGGAGCCCGGCTTTACGAAACCAATGTCCCGCAAATGTCTCCGGAAGGACTGAACTTCGGTTACTATTACGACGCCTCGCCGATTATCTCCTATGATGAGAAGGCCCCCGAATATTCGATGGGCGATTGCACGCCCTCCACCGTGCCGGGATGCCGGATGCCGCATTTCTGGGTTGGCGGGAAATCCATCTACGATCTGCTGGGTCCGGACTATTCGCTGGTCCGCTTCAATCCGGCGACAGACATCACGGCGCTCACCACCGCCGCATCGAACGCAAACTTGCCGATCAAATTCATTGATGTTCCGCGGCCGGCCTCGCCAGACGTTTTCCGGGAGAATTTGCTGGTCGTGCGGCGCGATCAGCATGTCGCCTGGCGCGGCAACGCATTGCCCAGCGATCCGGAGAAGCTTGTTCGATTTCTAGCCGCACAGGCGGCCGTCGACTAAAGCCCGGTTACCAACTGCGCCGCGGATTGATAGGCTGGTAGGCATTCGTTTTGTGGATACCTCGGCCATGTCGCTCCGTTCCGTCGATCTGAACCTGATACCGGTGCTGCGGGAGCTTTTGCGGGAGCGCAATGTCTCCCGCGCGGGCGCCAATCTCGGCCTCAGCCAATCCGCGACCAGCGCGGCCCTGTCCAGGCTGCGCACAGCGCTTGGAGATCCGCTTCTCGTTCAGGTCGGCCGCCGGATGGAACTGACGGAGCGGGCCAAGGAGTTGATCGTCCCCGTGCAGGTCGCCAGCGAGGCAGCGGAGTCTGTTTGGGTCCGCCGCAGTTTCGACCCCGCCGTTGCGAAGAGACGCTTCGTCATCGCAACAGCGGATTATGTATCGTTGATCGTGGCACCGAAGCTGATCACGGCACTGCACAAGGAAGCGCCAAATATTACATTGCAGTTTGTCGATATCACGGCCCGCACGATCGAACGCTTGCGCCATGGCGAGATCGATTTCGGTATCCTTCCACGATCCGTCCTGGAAACTGTGGACGTTTCTGAAATCCGCTCGGCGCCGCTGTTCAGCGACGAATTTGTGGCCGTTGTCGGCAAGAACCATCGCGCCACGAAACGAAGCGCTGGGAGAAATCCAGACAAGGAGCGATACGCCACATTCCGACTGGGGCTAACGCCATCGGAGTCGGCGGCCGAGCGCATCGCGGCCGGATATGTCGGCGATCTTGCGACGACGTTTTCCTTTCAGCAGTTTTCACTGCTGCCTCTCATGGCATTGGAAGCCGGCCTGACGGCGCTTGTCCAGCGGCGCCTAGCGGAGAAGATGGCGAAATACCTGCCGATCAAAATTGTTTCCGCGCCTGTGCCAACGGAGAAGATCGAACTTCACGCGATTTGGAGCGTCGTGCGGAACGCGGATCTCGCGCATCGCTGGTTTCTTGACCTGCTCAAACGAGAAGCGCGGAGCGGTTGATTGATCCATCCGACCTCGCACGGGACCGTTTACGCAGTAAGTACAGTGATTTCTCCATGCCTCTTCACGTATTTATCACAGCAGTGAAAGTTTTCGTTTTATACTCCGCGTTTTTGTACTCAATTCTACGCCCGAGTCCTCTCGCTCCTTGAAGTGGCTTTACTTCATCCGTCAGTGGGCGCAGATCGAATCTACGAGATCAGAAACGGAGAACATTAGCCAATTCAAGTAAGACGCAGGCAAGAATGGCAATTGCAGAGCGGCACAAATCACCGCCGAAACTACGCTATTGCCGCCGTTTCCCGTCACTCCCACTCGATCGTCCCCGGCGGCTTGCTGGTGATGTCATAGACCACCCGGTTCACGCCGCGCACTTCGTTGACAATGCGGGTGGAGACGCGGGCCAGGAAGGAATGCTCGAACGGATAGTAATCCGCCGTCATGCCATCGCTGGAGGTCACGGCGCGCAATGCCAGCACATAATCATAGGTGCGGCCGTCGCCCATCACGCCCACGGTGCGCACCGGCAAGAGCACGGCGAAGGCCTGCCAGATCTTGTCGTAAAGGCCCGCCTTGCGAATCTCGTCGAGATAGACGGTGTCAGCCTTGCGCAGGATTTCGAGCTTCTCGCGCGTGATCTCGCCCGGCACGCGGATGGCGAGGCCCGGCCCCGGGAACGGGTGGCGGCCGACGAAGGTCTCCGGCAAGCCCAGCTCGCGGCCCAGCGCGCGCACTTCGTCCTTGAAGAGTTCGCGCAACGGTTCGACCAGCTTCAGCTTCATGCGCTCCGGCAGTCCGCCGACATTGTGATGCGACTTGATGGTGACGGATGGCCCGCCCGTGGCGCTGACGCTTTCGATGACGTCGGGATAGAGCGTGCCCTGCGCCAGGAATTCCGCGCCGCCGATCTTCGCCGCTTCCCTGTCGAACACGTCGATGAAGGTGGAGCCGATGATCTTGCGCTTCTGCTCGGGGTCGCTGACGCCTTCGAGACGGCCTAGGAACAGATCGGCGGCCTCCGCGTGGATCAGCGGAATGTTGTAGTGGCCCTTGAACAGCGAGACGACTTCATCCGCCTCGCCCGCGCGCATCAATCCGGTGTCCACGAAGATGCAGGTGATCTGGTCGCCGATCGCTTCATGGATAAGAACCGCGGCAACCGAAGAGTCCACGCCGCCGGAGAGACCGCAGATCACTTTGCCCTTGCCCACCTGCGCGCGGATCTTCTCGATCTCGCGCTGGCGGAAGGCATGCATGTTCCACTCGGGCTTCACGCCCGCGATGCCGGTGACGAAGTTCTTCAGGATGGTCGCGCCACGCGGCGTGTGCGCCACTTCGGGATGGAATTGCACGCCATAGAAATGCCGCGTCTCGTCGCCGATCACGGCATAGGGCGAGCTTTCCGATGTGGCGATCACTTCGAAGCCGCGCGGGATGGCGGTGATCTTGTCGCCGTGGCTCATCCACACCGGCTCGTTGCCGTTGGCATCGCCGAGGCCGGCAAGCAGCGGGGATTTCTTTTCGATGTGAATGTCGGCGCGGCCGAATTCGCGGGCGTGGCCGCTCTCCACCTTGCCGCCGAGCTGGGTGCTCATCGTCATCTCGCCATAGCAGATGCCGAGAACGGGCACACCCAATTGGAACACCTCCTGCGGCGCGCGCGGCGTGTCGCTTTCGGTGACGGAGGCCGGGCCGCCGGACAGAATGATCGCCTGCGGCGTGCCGCGGTTCAGTTCTTCCTGGGCTTTGTTGAAGGGAACGATTTCGCAGTAAACGCCCGCCTCGCGCACCCGGCGCGCGATGAGCTGGGTAACCTGCGATCCGAAGTCGATAACGAGGACGGGAGCGGTCATGGCGGGATTTACCTGATGGGCTTTGGGCAAGTCCAGAAAAAGCAGCGGCAGAACCTATGTTTTCGGCTCATAGCCGGGTACCCATTTGGCGTGCTGCGGCAGATCGTCGTGAATCTCCCACCAGGGTGCACGGGATGACGCAAAAACATGCAACATAGGGCGGACTTGCGGGTCGTCGTCCAGCAGGCCAGCGGCGATGCTGACGGTGGGCAGATAGCTCGCCTTGCCGGGCGCAAGGCAGCCGCAGACCTTGCAACGTTTGCGGAAGCTGCCGGGCGAGGATTCATACGCCATCACCATGTCTTCGCCGGAGACGAATCGGAATTTGTCGGCATCGACATGGGCATAGGTGGCAAATGCCGCGCCGGTGAGTTTGCGGCAGTTGGTACAGTGGCAATGGGTCAGCGCGCGAACCTTGTCGATCTCGAATCGGACGGCACCGCAGATACAGCTTCCCCGGATCATGTTCGCCTCTCGCGTTACGCTGTCCTCTGTAGCACCGCAGTGAAAAAGCCGTCCATGTCGTCCACCAGAGGGGTGACTTTCAGGAATTCGCCCAGCCCCGGCGGGGGGCGGCTGCCCGTCGATTCGCGCCAGATATCGGCGGCCGGGATCACCTTGAAGGCGGGGTGGCGCTCCAGAAATGCGGCGACGCGATCTTCGTTCTCGCGCGGTAGGATGGAGCATGTCGCATAGACGATCCGCGCCTTCCCCGCGGCGCGGGCGGCAGCCTGATCGAGCAGCGTGTCCTGCAGCGCATTGAGCTGATCGAGGCGTTCCGGCGTCAGCCGCCATTTGTTTTCCGGCGACCGCCGCCACGTGCCCGAACCGCTGCACGGCGCATCGAGCAGGACGAGATCGTAAGGACGCCCCGGCGGCTTCGGACCCGCATGCGTCTGAATGATGGAGACGCCAGCGCGCCCAGCGCGCGGCGCGATCTGGCGAAGGCGGCCTTCGTCGATATCATGCGCGGTGAGTTCGCCGATATTGTTCATGGCAGCCGCGAGCGCGAGAGATTTACCGCCCGCTCCTGCCGCAAGATCCAGCACGCGGGAATTCGGCTTGGCCTGCGCGAGCATCATCGCGACCTGCGCCGCCTCGTCCTGAAACTCGAACGCGCCATCGAGGAAGAGTTTGCTCTGCTCCAAGCCGCGCGTGGTGAATGGCAGACGAATGCCGAATGGCGAATAGCGGGCAGCGGAAGCCTCAAAGCCCTCAGACTTGAGGGCTTCCAACACGCCATCGTGCGTCGCTTTCAGCGTGTTCACGCGCAGATCGACCGGCGCGCGTTCCAGCATCGCGCTCATTTCGAGCGCAACATCTTCGCCGAACGCCCGGGTGAGTTCGCCTTGCAGGAACTCCGGATACTCGCCTTTGATATGCGCTGCGGCCTGCCCGGTTGGCGCAACGAGAATGCGGGCGCGCTCTTCATCCGTCAGCAGCGCGGGGCCGTAACCATCACCAGTGAAGAGCGACGGCACATCCGCGCCTTCCTTCAGCAGCGATGCGATCACCAGCGCGCGCGGCGCCTCGCTGCCCATGCGCCAGGCGAAAGACGCCCGGTGACGGAACACGTCATAGACACGCTCGCTCACCGCGGCGCGATCCTTCGATCCGGCATAGCGGCGGGCGCGGAAGAATTCGCGGATGAAGCGGTCTGCGGGAAGGCGGCTGGCGGCCAGTCCATCGAGGATATCGATGGCGGCCTGAACGCGGGCGGCGGGTGTCATGGCGGGCTATATAGAGAGGCGGAAGCAGCGAGTCGAACCATGAGCGGAAACCGCGTGGTGGTGATCGGGGCCGGGTTTGCGGGCATCGAAGTGGCGCGCGGGCTGGGCCGCGCCGGCATTCCCGTCACGCTGATCGACCGGCAGAACCATCATTTGTTCCAGCCACTGCTCTACCAGGTGGCGACGGCCGCACTGTCGCCCGCCGATATCGCCGAGCCGGTGCGCAAGGTGCTGCGCGGGCTCGAAAGCGTGGAAGTGGTGCTGGGCGAAGTCACCGGCATCGACACGGCGGCGCGCACTGTTGCGCTGAAGAACGGAGCGCCTGTTTCCTACGATTATCTGGTGATCGCGACAGGAGCGACACATTCCTATTTCGGCCATGACGAATGGAGCGATTTCGCGCCGGGACTGAAGACCATCGAGGATGCGCGCGAAATCCGCTCGCATCTTCTGCTGGCGTTCGAGCGCGCGGAGATGAGCCGCGATGCCGCCGAGCAGAAACGCCTGATGACCATCGCGGTGATCGGCGGCGGACCGACCGGCGTCGAACTCGCCGGCTCCATCGCCGAACTGGCACGGCACACACTGGCGAAAGACTTCCATCATATCCGTGCAGAGACGGCGACGGTGCTGTTGCTGGAAGCGGGCCCACGCATTCTCACCGCGTTTCCGCAGAAGCTTTCCGACTATGCGATGCGCAAGCTGGCGAAGCTTGGTGTCACCGTGCGCGTGAACACGCCGGTGGAGCGCATCATCGCGGATGAGATTGTCGCCAAGGGCGAAACCATTCACGTCGGCTTCGCCATCTGGGCGGCGGGGGTGACGGCATCACCGCTCGGCAAGCTGCTGGGCGTGCCGTTGGATCGCGCGGGACGCGTGACGGTGAATCGCGATCTTTCGGTGCCGGGACTGAAGGACATCTATGTGCTGGGCGATCTTGCGCTGACGCCGGATGCGAACGGCAAGCCGCTACCCGGTCTCGCGCAGGTGGCCAAACAGGAAGGCATCCATCTCGGCCGCGCGCTGGCAAGGAAAATCCTGCGCGGGCAAACCGCGGCGCCCTTCACATTCCACAACCGCGGCAACACCGCGATCGTCGGGCGGCATGCGGCAGTGTTCGATTTCGGCTGGTGGCAGTTCAGCGGATGGCTGGCGTGGTGGTTCTGGGCGTTCATTCACGTTTATCTACTGGCGGGATTCCAGCATCGCCTGATGGTGGCGATTCAATGGGCGTGGCGCTACGTGACCTACGAAAGCGGCTCGCGCCTCATCGTGGAAAACACGCGCGAGCGTTAGTTCCCGCTCGGATAGTTCGGGCTTTCGCGCGTCACCAGCACATCGTGGACGTGGCTTTCGCGCAGCCCGGCACCGGTGATGCGGACAAAGTTGGCGCGCTTGTGGAAGTCGCCGATCGTCTTCGAGCCGGTGTAGCCCATCGCGGCGCGCAGGCCGCCGACGATCTGATGCACCACATTCGCCACCGGGCCTTTGTAGGCCACCTGGCCTTCGACGCCTTCGGGCACCAGCTTCAACTGGTCCTGCACTTCGGCCTGGAAATAGCGGTCGGCGGAGCCGCGGGCCATCGCTCCCAGACTGCCCATGCCGCGATAACCTTTGTAGGAACGGCCTTGATAGAGGAACACCTCGCCCGGCGCTTCTTCCGTGCCCGCGAGCAGCGAGCCCACCATCGCGACGCTGGCGCCGGCGGCGATAGCCTTGGCGAGATCGCCGGAATATTTGATGCCGCCATCGGCGACGACCGGAACACCGGCTTTGTGCGCGGCTTCCACGGCGTCCATGATCGCGGTGAGTTGCGGAACGCCCACACCGGCCACCACGCGCGTGGTGCAGATGGAGCCGGGGCCAATGCCCACCTTCACCGCATCCGCGCCCGCATCGATCAGCGCCTGCGCGCCGTCGCGGGTGGCGATATTGCCGGCGAGGATCTGGGTGTAGTTCGACTCTTTCTTGATGCGCGTGATGGTGTCGAGAACGCCTTTGGAATGGCCGTGCGCGGTATCCACCACGACCACGTCCGCTTCGGCTTCGATCAAACCCAGCGCGCGGCGGAAACCATCTTCGCCCACCGAGGTGGCGGCGGCGACGCGCAACCGGCCGCGCTCGTCCTTGCAGGCGTTGGGGAATTTCTGCGCCTTCTCGATATCCTTCACGGTGATGAGGCCGACGCAGCGATAGGCATCGTCCACCACCAGGATCTTCTCGATGCGATGCTGGTGCAGCAGGCGCTTGGCCTCTTCTGGCTTCACGCCTTCCTTCACCGTGACGAGGTTGTCCTTCGTCATCAGCTCGGCAACCTTCTGGCGCGTGTCGGAGGCGAAGCGCACGTCGCGGTTGGTGAGGATGCCGACCAGCTTGCCGGCGCCGTGGCCGTTCGCGTTCTCGACCACCGGAATGCCGCTGATGTGATAGCGCTCCATCAGGCCCAGCGCGTCGGCGAGTGTGGCATCCGGCGCGATGGTGACGGGGTTCACCACCATGCCGCTTTCGAACTTTTTCACCCGGCGGATCTGCTCGGCCTGTTCGGCGATGGAGAGGTTCTTGTGGATGACACCCATGCCGCCCGCCTGCGCCATCGCGATCGCGAGGCCGGCTTCGGTGACGGTGTCCATGGCGGCGGAGAGGAGCGGAATGCCCAGTTCGACGGTCTTGGTGAGGCGGGTGCGGGTATCGACCTGTCCGGGGAGGACTTCGGAAGCCGCGGGCACCAGCAGGACATCGTCGAAGGTAAGGGCTTCGCGGATGGTGGAGCGCTGTTCCATGGGCGCGTATATCCGCGGATTCCCGATTCCGCAAGGCGTATGACGCGCGTCATAAGAGAAGGCCCATAAAAGAAGAGCCCGCGCGGCGTCCCGGCGAGCCCAACGGTCCCTAGCTACCCGGCAGGCCCGAGGAAAACCGCCATCGCGGCCAACCAATAAGCGCCTTCGCTTCAACCTCCCCGGTTTGCATGCGGCGGTCTCATCTTTTGCCGGTCTTAAGGAGTCCAGCTCCGGATGATCGCCACGCGGGGTCCGCACAAGGCTCGGCCCCTTACCTGTCTGTCCTTGCGGCGTCGCTACTGTTTCAAAGGAATTCTCCCACGCATTACCCGTTAGAACAAATAAAGAACATTCACTGGGATATCAAGCCCGAAATAGGAAAATTTTATTCAGCTATTGTCGGGCTTCCTCACTCTTGACACTGACTGATTAGTCAGTCAGTGTAATGAACATGGCCAAATTCACCGACGCTCAGAAAGAAGCCCGCCGCCGCGAAATCCTGGACGCGGCTTTGCGCTGCTTCTCCCGGAACGGTTTCCACAACACGACAACGGCGGACATCGTGCGCGAGGCGGGCGTCAGCCAAGGCACCTTTTATCTCTACTTCAAAACCAAAGATGACGTGATCGCCGCGCTGGCAGACGACGAGAGCCAGAGCGACGCGCTGATCAACGCGATGGCCGCGGCGGAATCGGACCCCGTTGCAGGCTTGACCGTTTTGTTCAATCGGCACGGCCAAACCCTCGCCAACCCGCAACATGCGGACGAACACCGCGTGGCCATCCAAGGCTGGGCGGAGGCATTGCGTGACGAAGCTATCCGCAAGCGCGTGGTAGCCAACACCTTGCGTGTCGAACAGGAGATCGCGCGCCTCATCGCGCGTGGGCAGGAAAGCGGACGATTCCGCGCCGACGCCGAGCCGCAAGGCATCGCGCGCGCGCTGGTCGCCCTCTTCCGCGGGTTGACGCTGCAATCCACCTGGGAAGGCGCATTCGATTCCAAGCTGACCGCCAAGACCATCGAGGACATGGTGCGCGGCACGCTTCTGCCCGTCGCAAACGCAACAAAGACAAGAGAAAAGTAATGGTGATGACCATGGCCGCGCAGACGGAGTCACAAGCGGCGAAGCCGTTCCGCATCGCGATGATCCTTCCCACGCTGATCGTGGACGGCGTGGTGCCGATCGCGATCTACAAGGGGCTGGAGCATTACGGCGTCTCACCTGCCTGGGCGCTGGCCGGTGGCTGCGCGGTGCCCGCGCTCAACAACCTGCGCACATGGATCGTGTCGCGTCAGCTCGATCCCATCGGCCTTCTGATCATGGCGTCCATCGCCAGCGGCGCCGTTGCGTCGGTGGTTTCGGGAAACATCTTCTGGCGCGTCGTCACGGATTGCGTGCTGAACGCGGCATGGGGCTCGGCGTTTTTGATTTCGCTGCTCTTCGCGCGCCCGGTTCTGTTCTACCTTATCCGCGAGGTCGTGGCGGGAAACGACGCATCGCGCGCCGAAAGCTGGAACAGCTTGTGGAACGTCAAGCTGGTGCGCGGCACATTGCGGCGGATGACAGCGATCTGGGCCGCGGTCTATTTCCTGGAGATCCTGATCGAGATCGTGCTCGCCCGCACGCAGACCGCCGATACCGTGGTGACCGTCGCGTCGATCATGAACACGGCCGGCACGCTGGCGCTGATCATGCTCACGCATCGGACGATGCGGGCGACGCGGGCGCGCTACGAGCGCGAAGAAAACGTAGCTTGGCCGTTGTGAAGATCATGCGAGCCGCGCGATACGGCCTGTTGATCGCTTACCCCGGCAAACTCACGAACAGCAGCGCGATGTAGGCGCAATACAGTAAGAACGTGATCGGGACGATGGTCTTGATCACCCAATCCTTTGTCGTGAACAGGCCGATCAGGATCAGGGTGATGAAGACGAAATGCGCGCCGATGTCCTCCGCGCCGGGCGGGCCGGGGACGACGAAGAAATCCTTGGTCAGGCTGGAGAGCAGCGCGCCCAGCGAGACGAGGAAGAACCAGTTCTTCTCGCGGAAGAAGAATTCGCGCTGGTCGAGGCGGGCGTCCTCCGCCACCGGGTCGGGCGTGATCGTCGCGGACATCAGATAGGTGAACGTGATCTGCATCAGCACGATGAAGAAGCTGAAGAACGTCCAGTCCCGCATGTAGCGCATGCCGAACATCGCCCACCATGACTGCACGTTGATCAGGAACAGCGCCAGCATCTGCAGCGGCAGCGGCCAGTAGAACGCGATGCGCGCTCGCCCGCGCACCATGCCCGCGAAACCGGCCAGAAGCTGGGTGATCGAAAGGCCCAGCACGATGGAGAAAAGAACGGAGAGATAGTCGAAGGCGCTCATCGGCGACGGGGCCCATTCACGATGGTTCAGATCAGCGGCTTGCAGAGGTTCTTGGCATAGCCGGCGACAAGAGCGTCCTTCAGGGTGACGTTGGGAACCGGCACGCCGGCCGTCTGCGTTTGCAGAACGTATTCATTCACCTGCTTGATCCGCGCTTCCTTGGCGAGCAGTTGCGCATAGGCATGCCGCAAGAGAACCCAGTCGCCCGCCTCCAGCAATTCGGGCGTGTCCAGCGCGGCAAGATCGATCCAGGAACGGTCGGCATCGTCCCGCAGGGCCAGCAGATTTGTGTAATTCGAAAATGCTCCGGCGAAGGCGGCGCGCTCGTCCAGCGGCATGTGGTTCAGCGCTTCGCTCTGCACCGCGAGCCGCCATATCTCGTCGCCGATGCTGCTGTTTTGCGGCCGGCCCACCGGGCCTTTCATCCGGAGCGGTTCGCCCGCGGCATGACGTTCGAAAACGGTTTTAAGTTGTGCCAGCCGCGCATCGACGCAGGTTTGCTGGACGGCCCGCGCTTTCACCGCGCCGAGGTTGTCTTCCACAACCGATTTGAGGATCTGGCGTTGCGCATCGACGACATTGCGCCAATGGAACGCTTCCACGATCTGCTCGCCGGCCAGGGCGATCGTCACGCCGATAACGATGGTGCCGATCTCGACAAGGAAATCCCGCCAGCTATGGACGGGCTTGGGTTTGTGAACATCCATGACAAATCACGCAATTCCGGTTTGAGATGGGAAGGTTGGGGCAACGGAATACATATTCCCTATCACCTCCCCCTTGTGGGGAGGTCCAAGAGCGGAGCGATTGGGGTGGGGGGACGGTGCGAGACCATCCCCCCACCCGAAATTTGCGACGTGCAAATTTCGACCTCCCCACAAGGGGGAGGTGATGATCTCACAGCAAATCGCCGCCGCAGGCTTTGGCGGTGGTGCCGGTTTCCTTGAAGGCCTTGATCACGTTGCGGCCCGTTGTCCATTTGTGGACTTCGTCGGGGCCGTCCACCAAACGCTGCGAGCGGATATGCGTGTACCACGCGGCCAGCGGCGTATCGCGGCTGTAGCCGAGCGCGCCGTGAAGCTGGATCGCGGTGTCCACCACCTTGTGCACCATGTTGGCGAGATAGACCTTCGCGATGCCATTCTCGTTGCGCAGATCCATGCCCTTCTCCGCTTTATACGCGATGTGCAGGATCATCAGCCGCGCGATGTAGATCTGCGTGGCGCATTCGGCGAGCATGAACTGCACCGCCTGACGCTCGTCCAGCTTCTTGCCGAAGGTGGTGCGCTGGGTGATATGCGCGACGGCCAGATCGAGCGCGCGTTGCGCCATCGAGACGTTGTGCATGCCGTGGCGCAGGCGGCCGTAAGCCAGGCGATGCTGGCCCATGTTGAAGCCGTTGCCCTCGCCGCCCAGAAGATTCTCCGCCGGCACTTCGAGATCCTTGATCTCGATCTCCGCATGGCCGCCGCCGAGGATGTGGCTCAGCGGGCCTTCCAGCGCCATCGTGGGGATGTTGCGCTTGATCTTGTAGCCGGGGTTCGGCAGCTCCACGAGGAAGGTGGAGAACTGCTTGTGGCGCGGCGCGTTGGGATCGGTCTTCGCCATAACGAGCGCGACATCGGCAACGGATGCGGCGGAGGAAAACCATTTCTCGCCGTTCAGGATGTAGGCGTCGTTGCCTTTCTTGTCGGCGCGGGTCTGCATGCCGGTGGCGTCGGCGCCCGCGGCTTTCTCCGTCATCGAATAGCAGATGCGCTTTTCGCCGTTCAGAAGCGGCTTGAGGAATTTCTCTTTCTGATAGTCCGTGCCGTTCTGCAGCAGGGTGAGCATGGTCGCGTCGTCGGGTCCCTGCGTGTTCATGGAGAGCGCGCCGAGATAGCTTTCGCCAAGCTCCATCTGCACCAGCGCGTTGGCGAGCGGGCCAAGGCCCATGCCGCCATATTCCTTCGGGATGAACGGGCACCACAGGCCCTGCGCGCGCGCTTTCTTGCGCAGTTCCGCCAGCGTGGTCTTGTAGTCCGCGCCGTCGAGCAGCTTCTTTTCCGCGGGGCGGCATTCGTCTTCCACCCATTGGCGCACCTTCGCGCGGATGGCTTTGGCTTCCGCCGGAATTTCAAAATCGATCGCCATTGTCGTTTCCTCTCGATGTTTTGTGGGGAAACTGTAGCGAGGGATTGTCCAGACGTCATGGCCCCTTGAACAAACTTCGTCATGGCCGGGCTTGTCCCGGCCACCCATTTTCCAGAGTCGGCTGGGTAGCAATACAGATCGCTCCGCGCCTCACTTTTTCCGGCCTCTGGAAAATGGATCCCCGGCACAAGGCCGGGGATGACGATAAAAGTAGAGCTATTCCAGATCGGGATACGGCCCCTTGCCGCCGTCGGCGATGAATTTGTCGATGCGGGCGGTCAGCACCGGCATGGGCACGGAGCCGAGTTGCAGCACGGTGTCGTGGAAGGCGCGGATGTTGAATTTGGGACCCAGCGCCTTCTCGGCCTTCTCGCGGGCCTGCCGTATCGTCATCTCGCCCAGATAATAAGACAGCGCCTGGCCGGGCCAGGTGATGTAGCGGTCCACTTCGGTTTCGACTTCGTGTTCGGGAAGCGCGGTGTATTTCATCATGTAGTCGATGGCCTGCTGGCGCGTCCAACCCTGGCTGTGAATGCCGGTATC
>JAFECN010000368.1 GCA_018242145.1 Pseudomonadota bacterium | reverse complement strand
GTCATAGGTCACCACCACCGACACCGGCGCATCGAACTGGCGGAAACCGCGCAGCACCCAATCCTGCCGCTTGGCCTTGTCGTCACGCGCGATGTCCATGGCCGCGAAAAGCTGCTTGGCGATCTCGATCTGCCGCTCGCGATGCACGCCCGCATAGGCGCCGTGGCCGCGGAACTCGCGCGAGTCCGGCACGCCCGCCAGATTGCGCTCGGTATTGCCCGCGCGGATGCGGTCCAGCGGTTCGCCCGCGACCACATAGAAATTCCACGGCTGCGTGTTCAGCGACGACGGCGCGCGCATCGCCAATGCGATCACCTCGCGGATCACCGCCTTCGGCACCGGCTCCTTCTTGAAGCCGCGAATGCTGCGGCGCCCCAACACGACATCATCGAACTGCACGGCAAGACCCTCATGGCGATTTCGGTTCCCCGAACCTACCCCGTTCCGTCGCGTGCGACGCAACAGGCCGGTTCCCGGGCGGACAGATCGGGCGGGCATAAGGTCTCGGCCGGTTTTCCACGCCATTCCCGCCCGCGCATGGCTCGCGCCCACATTTGATATGGGCGCACACTAGTGACTCACGGGCTAGGCTTTCCCAAGTAAGGCCCGGAGGTTCCTGATGAAATCCGCTCTCTTCCTCGCCGCCGCCGCCAGCCTGTTCGCCACCGCGGCGATGGCCGGCGAGACGATCCCGGTCGGGCCCTTCCGCGCGATCCAGATCCACGGCGGCGGCAGCGTGCTGCTGCACAAGGGCAGCACCCAGCACGTCACCCTCACCGACGGCAGCACGCGCTACACGTCGTTCTATGTGGACGGCGACGGCACCTTGCAGATCGACACCTGCCGCCACACCTGCCCGCAGGGCACCTACAAGATGCAGGTCGATATCGACACGCCCGGCATCTCCGGCGTCGCCATCGAGGGCGGCGGAGCCGTCATCGGCGATGCCGATCTGCCGGTGACGAAATTCAGCGCCGCGGTCGAAGGCGGCGGCAACATCGACATGCGCGCGGTGCATGCGCGGGACGTTCATGCCGCCGTGGAAGGCGGCGGCCACATTCAGGTATATGCAGGATCGCATCTGACCGCCGCGGTGAACGGCGGCGGCGTCATCGAATATTGGGGCAAGCCCGAACTCACCACCGCCGTCGCAGGCGGCGGTTTCGTGCGCGCCGGGCTTTGAGAGAAGGAACGAACGCATGAACCGCGCAATTCTTCTGGCGTCGGCGGCGCTGCTGCTCGCGACGCCCGCGCTGGCCGCCGAGACGGTGAACCTTCCCGGCTTCAGCCGCGTGACGGCCACCGACGGCGCCGACGTCATCATCCATTCCGGCGGGCGGCAGAGCGTCGTCATCACCCGCGGCTCGACGCAATATTCGCGGCTCGAAGTGCGCGACGGCACGCTGCACATCGAAACCTGCAAGGGCTGGCAATGCCCGTGGCATTACGGCCTGCGGGTGGAGATCACCATGCCCAATGTCATGGCGCTCCATGCCGAAGACGGCGCGCGCATCGCCGCCGAAGGAGCGTTTCCCGCGCAGCCGCACTTCACCGGCAAGGCGAATGACGGCGGCGTGGTGGACGCCCGCGCCATCGCCGCGGCGGATGTGGACGCGAACGCCTCGGACGGCGGCGTGCTGTCGGTGCAGCCGCGCCGCACGATGAACGCGCGCGCCGAGGATGGCGGCGTCGTGCGCTATTGGGGCAACCCGCAGATCAAGAACCTCATCGCCGACGATGGCGGTATGGTGCAGCAGAAGGATTGAGGAGTACCATGATGAAGATCGCCATGCTCGCGGCCGCCGCCGCATTCGCCGCCACCGCCGCGCACGCGGATACCACCGTGCCCGTGCAGCGCTTTCATTCCGTCACCATCGAAGGCATGGGCCATGTCACCTTCGTGCATGGCGCTGCGCAGCGCGTGGTGCTGAAGCAAGGCGATACCAACAACACGAAGATATACGTCAAGGATGGCGATCTCGTCTTCAAGTCCTGCCCCGGCAAAGGCTGGTTCGGTTGGAACAACTCCTGCCCGATGGGTTACGACCTCGAAGTCGAGATCACGACGCCCGGTTTCGACGGCGTGGAGATCGACGGCAGCGGCAAGATCATGGCCGCGCCGGGCTTCCCGCGGCAGCCCAAAATCGCCATCGAGATCAACGGCAGCGGCAATGTCGATCTGATGAATGCGCCCGCCGCCGGCACCGATGTTTCCATTCACGGCAGCGGCAAGGTGCGCGTGAACGCGCAGGACAAGCTCGATGTGGAGATCGCCGGTTCCGGTTCGGTCGTGTATGGCGGAAACCCGCATATCAGCCAGACCATCATGGGCTCCGGCGAAGTCAAAAGCGCGCGATAAGCGCGGGTTCTTGGAGGGCGCGGTAAACGGCCCGGCGGCAACGCCGGGCCGTTTGCTGTGCGCGCCTCTAACACATCGGGTGAACACATCGCGGCGCCGCGCGTTCACCCTCCAGACGGACGACATGTGGAGGACCCGATGCGCGCGATTCTCGGCGCAACGCTTGCCTTGGGCTTTTTCTCGCTGTGCGGTTATGCGGCCGATGCCGCGCCGGATTATTCCAGCGCCTGCCGGACCTCCTGGAACGCCATGGCCCCGGCGGACCGAGCGAAAACGACCTATTCCGATTATTTCAAGGTCTGCATGGAGAACGGCCCCACCGCCGCGCCCTCGGCCGCCACCAGAGCCGTGCGGTCAACTCCCATGAACAAAGCCGAGAAAAAACAGGCCTGCGAATCCAAATGGCTGGCGCAGCAGAAGATCACCGCCACCGGCTCGCAGGACGAAGCCACCTTCAT
The DNA here is from genome assembly GCA_018242145.1 of Pseudomonadota bacterium. Lineage (GTDB taxonomy): Bacteria > Pseudomonadota > Alphaproteobacteria > Micropepsales > Micropepsaceae > Rhizomicrobium. The sequence continues at coordinate 13,678 of JAFECN010000368.1, read as the reverse complement.
GGCGAACTGCATGTCGGCGAAGTAGCGCACGGTCCTCACCCCGTTGTCATTGCCCGGCTTGTCCGGGCAACCCATTTTCCTTTTCAAAAGAAATTGCGTGAATGGAGAACCTACGCCGGCCAGTACCCCGGCCGGCTGATATCTTCGATCAGCCCGATCTCTTTCGGCGTCCATCCCAGTTCCGCGCGCGTCTTCGCGCTGGAGGCGGGAATGTCGAGCCCCGCGAACATCGCGATAAAGCCGAAATGCGCCTGCGCGTCTTCGGGCTTGATCGATACCAGCGGCACGTTCAGCACCTTCGCGAACACCTCCGCCATCGCGCGCGTCGCAACGCCCTCTTCCGCCACCGCGTGATAGGCCGCCCCGGCGCGGCCTTTCTCCAGCGCCAGCCGGTAGAGCACCGCGACATCGCTCCGATGCGCGGACGGCCAGCGCTCACGTCCATCGCCGACATAGCCGGACACGCGCTTCTGGCGCGCCACTTCGTAGAGATAGCCCACGAACCCCGCCTTGCCTTCGCCGCCATGCACTTGCGGCAAGCGAATGGCCGAGACGCGCACGCCGCGATCGGCAAAGGCGAACGCCGCCGCTTCGGACACGCGCGGCACGCCCTTGTCGGCGGGCGACACGTCGTCTTCCGTCGCCAGCCGCCCCGGCGCCAGAAATCCCGTTCCCGAAGTGACGACGAAAGGCTTGTTCGTGCCTTCCAGCGCCTCGCCCATCGCCTCGATGGCGCGCTTGTCGATCTGTCCGTTCTCCGCGAATTTCGTGAAGTCGTGGATGAAGGCGAGATGGATCACGCCGTCCGCGTCCTTCGCCGCGCGCTTCAGGCTCTCGACATCTTCTAGCGATCCGCGATGCACCGCCGCGCCGAGTTTCTTCAGCGTTCCGGCATTGGCGTCGTTGCGCGCGAGGCCCACGACCTCGTGTCCGTTCGCGATCAATTCTCTTGTCGTCGCCTGCCCGATGAATCCGGCCGCGCCGGTGATGAAAACACGCATGATGGTTTCCTGTGTTGGTCAGTTCGCGATGGCGATGCCGCCTTCGATCCTGAGGACCTGTCCGGTCATGAAGGTGTTGCGCATGCAGGTGAGATAGGCTTCCGCCGCTTCCTCCGGCGTGCCAGGGCGCTGGATCAATTGCCGCTGCGACATCGTTTTGAGCATTTCATCGCCATAACCCGCGAGCAATTCGGTTTCGATCAAACCGGGGCACACGCAGTTCACGCGCACCGGCGCAAGATCGACGGCGAGCCCCAGCGCCAAACCTTCCGCCGCCATCGCGCTCGCCGAAACGATGGGCATGCCCTTCACCGGACGATGCGCCAGCATGCCGTTGGTGAAGGTGAACGATCCGCCCGGCGGCAGCCTGGTGGCGCCATGCTTGGCCACCGCGACCGCACCCCAGAACCGTGTGTTAAACCGGCTCGCCGCCAGCTTCAGATCCAGATCGCCCAGCACACCTCTGGCAAGGCTGCTCATGTCGCCCGCCGTGAAGGCGATATGATCGAAGCCGGAATGTTCCTTGAAGAAGTTTTCGACATTCGCTTCCGCGCTGACATCGAGAACCGCCGCCGTTCCGCCGATGCTCTTCGCCTTCTGCGCGATCTTGTCGGCGTTGCGCGACGCGATGGTCACCTTTGCGCCTTCTTCCGCCGCGCCTTTGGCGATGCCGAAGCCGATGCCCGAGCCGCCGCCGATCACCAGCACCTTTTTGTCTTTCAGTTTCATTCCATGCACCTGTCCGAATTGTCCGCGCATCTATTTAGGCGCTGTGCTATGCTGGTAAAGAGAAGACGTTATACGGGTATAATAGGTAACAGGATGAGCGCCGTCGGAACCCAGATCACACCCTTGGGCGAATATCTCAAGGATCGCCGCAGCAAGCTCGATCCCGCCGCCTTCGGCTTGCCGCTGAAGCGCCGCCGCACGCCGGGCCTGCGCCGCGAAGAGGTGGCGCAGCGCGCGAATGTCAGCGCCACCTGGTACACCTGGCTCGAACAGGGCCGCGGCGGCGCGCCCTCCGCGGACGTGCTCGACCGCATCGCCCGCGCGCTGATGCTTACTGATGTGGAGCGCGAGCACCTGTTTCTCATCGGCCTCGGCCATCCGCCCGATGTGCGCTATCGCGAAACGGACAGCATCTCGCCGCGCCTGCAGCGCATTCTCGACGCCATGCCGCTCAGCCCCGCCATGGTGAAGAACGCGACCTGGGATGTTCTGGCGTGGAACAAGGCCGCCGCGGCGCTGTTCACCGACTATGCCGAACTGCCGCCGGAGAAGCGCAACATCCTGCGCCTCATGTTCACCGCGCGGCGCACGATCGACGCGCAAACCCACTGGGAAGAAGTCGCGCGCTATGTGGTGGCCGTGTTTCGCGCCGATGTGGCGCGCGCGGGCGCGTCGGAGCGGATCAAGGCGTTCGTCGCCGAACTGTCCGCGTTAAGCCCGGAATTCGCGAAGCTATGGCAGAACAACGACGTGCAGACGCATGGCGAAGGCACCAAGCATCTGCGCCTGCCCGGCGGCGGCACGATGGCGCTGGAATTTTCCACCTTCGCGGTGGACGGCCGCCCCGATCTTGCGATGATGGTCTACAATCCGGCTACGCCGCAGGACGCGAAGATCATCGCCGAGCTGATCAACGCGCGGACCGGGCGGAAAAATTAGCGGCTTCGTGCGCTGGCGTACCGGAACGGAAAAAGGAGCCGCGACGTTCCTCCTGCGATGTTCCAAGGAGCGCAACGATGCCGAAAAAGTCCCCAGCACAGGACGCCGTCGCCTTGCTGAAAGCCGATCACCGCAAGGTGGAAGGCCTGTTCAAGAAATTCTCCAAGGCCAAAAGCAAGGACGCGAAGAAGGAACTTGCGCAGGAAATCTGCACAGAGCTCAGCGTCCACGCCACGATCGAGGAAGAGATCTTCTATCCCGCCTGCAACGGCGAGATCGAAGACGATCTGCTGCGCGAAGCCTATGTCGAACATGACGGCGCCAAGGTTCTCATCGCGGAACTGGCGCAGGGGAACCTGGACGACGAATTTTACGACGCCAAGATGACGGCGCTCTGCGAGCAGATTCATCACCATGTGAAGGAAGAGGAGAAGCCCGGCAAAGGCACCTTCGCCCAGGCGCGCAAGGCTGGCATCGACATGGACGCGCTCGGCGAGCAGCTTGCCGCCCGCAAGCAGGAACTGCTGGCGCAGATCAAGTCCAACGGCCTGCCGCCGCCCGAGACGCGCAGCTTCACCGGCCACAAGATGCGCCAGGGCAAGCCGGTGGATATGGAAGCCCGGGCGTAGAACCCGCCCACCGCCGCCATCCCCGGCTCATCTTCCTCTTCCAACGAACTGCCCTGCGTGCAAGACGACGCATGATTCATCACCTCCCCCTTGTGGGGGTGAGTAGCGACAGCGTACGAACGAAAAAGCGAAGCTTTTTCGGGTGGGGGCTACCTTCCCACCAGCGGAAGGCGATGAATTATTCTACCGCAACGAAATTCGAGGCTTACAATCGGAATCCGCCGTTATCCGTGAGGAGCGCGAACATGGCCAAATTCAAAAAGGGCGATCACGTCCGCTGGAACTCCGAAGCCGGATGGGTGACGGGGCACATCGTTGCGATCCACGAACAGGATTTCGACTACAAGGGCCACACCCACCGCGCCACGAAAGACGCGCCGCAATACGAGATCAAAAGCGACAAGACCGATCACATCGCCGCGCACAAGGAAGACGTCCTGACAAAGATCGGCGCATAATCCGGCGATGCCCCGCGCCAGACGCCCGGACGTGAAAAACCCGCCGGTGTTCACCATCGGCCATTCCAATCGCACCCTTCCCGAATTCGTGGATCTGTTGCGCGCGGGCGAGGTGCGGGAGGTTGTCGATATCCGGCGCTTCGCGCGCTCGCGCGCCAATCCCGGCTACAACGAAGACGTTCTGCCCGGCGCGCTCGCGCCTTATCAAATCGGCTATACCCGCATTGACGAACTCGGCGGCCGCCGCGCGCGCGCCTTCGACATTCCCCCGGAGGTGAACGCCTTCTGGATCAATCGCAGCTTCCACAATTATGCGGACTATGCCTTGTCCGCCGCGTTCCGCGCCGGTCTGGATCGTCTTCTCGAACTGGCGCAGCAGCGCCGCGCCGCCATCATGTGCGCCGAAGCCTTGTGGTGGCGCTGCCATCGCCGCATCGTCGCGGATTATCTGATGAACGCCGGGCGCAGCGTGTTTCACCTCATGGCCGCCAGCAGCGTGACGCCCGCGACCATCACCGAAGCCGCCCGGCCCGCCGCGGACGGGCTGCACTATCCCGCCGCCGAATAGCGCCGCCCCCCGCGCGGGCTTTGCAAAATCTGCTAACCTGCCCGCCGGGCTTTGGGGGTGGCATATATGTATTTCATCATCGTTCTGCTTTTCATGTTCCTGGCGCCGCTGGGGTCGATCTATGTCGAGCATTGGCATCTGCACAGCGCCGCATCGCTGATCGCGCTCACGGGAAAATGGTTCGTGTTCTGGAGCGTGGGCGTGCGCCTGCTGCTGGCGGGCCTGCGCCAGTATTTCCAGCCCAGCTTCACCGCGCAGCAGATCTTCCACATCGAAGGCGACGCCGTGCTGGTGGTGGTGCGGGAGCTTGGCATCGCCAATATCTGCGCGGGCATCGTCGGCGTGCTGTCGCTGCTCTATCCGGCCTTCGTGCTTCCCGTGGCGCTCTACGCGGCCATCTTCTACGGCATCGCCGGGATTCGCCACATCGCGGAGAAGAACAAGAGCACGAACGAAACCATCGCCATGGTGAGCGACCTGTTCGTGTTCATCGTGCTGGCCGGATATGTGGCGGCGACGCTGACGGGTTTCACGCTCTGACGGGGTTCAGCTTCGGGCGGATGCCTTCGGCCGCCCGCGCGGACGAACCGCCACCGGGCGGTAATGCGCTGCGAAGATCGTCGGATCGTTGTCGAACCGGCGCACCGCGAACGCCACATATTCCGGAAGCGTTTTCAGCTTGAAGAAGCTGCGCAGCGTTTTCGTCGTGCAATGCAGCAGCTTGGCCGCTTCGGCATTGTTCAGCTTCCGCCGTGCGACGAATTCCGCCAGATGCGCGCCGCTCATGGGCTTTTGCTCGTCGGCAAGCTCTTTCAGCGTATTGGCGCTGTAGTCCAATCCGTTGTCCCATTCGATGCCGTCTCCCCAGGAAACGGGCTTCACATGGCGGAAAGCCTTTTCGTCCTCGGCGAAAGCGCCGAAATGCTTCGAGCTATGGATAAGGCCCGTCAAATCGGCTTTCGCCTTGCTGCCATCCGCCCACTCGATGTCCAGCGTGAAATCGGGGCCCGCCTTCACAGCCTTCACACGCGCCATCCTGCCGTTCATTTCTGAAACTCCGTCCATTTGGCCAACAGCACGTCTCTGTTCTCCGCGATCCAGTCCTGCGCCTTTCGCAAGGACGCGCTTCGGATCGTGCCGCGCAGGATCGCGCCATCGGCAATGCCGATCAGCACCGTCTCGTCCGCCGAAACGACGTGAACATGCGGCGGAGGGTGATCGCGGAAATACATCCGGATGTGGAAGCTTCCGAAATCCCTGAGCAGCGGCATGCCCCGCTCCATGCGATGGCTATATATATGGAAATTATTTCCCGAATTCAATAAATCCGGAAGTGACTTCCGTATTTATTTTAGGCATATTCGCCTGTCTTATCAATAGAATAGATTTTTTTCATAGAAATACTTGCGCTTCACCCATTTGTTCTCTATATGTTCTTACATGACAGAGACCCAAGCCCACGCCGGTAATGGCCCGGCACCCCTCTCCGCCTCCACGGGCCGGGAGGATCAAGACTTCACCGACAAGCATGTCGTCCCCGCCGTCGCGCGGCTGCACAGCGCGCTCGCATCTTGCGATGCGCTGATCGCGGCGCTGGCGGAGCGCGCGACGGACACGGATTACGCCCATGACGCGCGCACCAAATTCGCGCTGGCCGCCGCCCGGCTCGCCTCGGCGCAGGCGCAAACGGCTGGCGCCATCGCCCGCCTCGCGGATGCGGAAAGCCGCCAGCGCGTCACCAATATCAAGGTGGACGATTCGATGTTCCGCCCGCGCCGCCGCATCCCGGCGGACGTCAACCGCGCCCTACGAAATAACCGGTCGCACGACAGCTACGACGCAAGGGATTGGGAAAACGACGAATCCGGAGACGAAAAAACGACATTCAATTCCTCCGGCAATTCCTCGAAACCGGCCTTCACCGGCCCGCGCATCAGGCAGGTCTGATGGCCAAGCGCGGCGCTCCTTGCGGCAATCGCAACCGCATCACCCACGGCCTGCGCACGCGCGCGATGAAAGAACTGCGCGCCGAAGTCCGCGCCTGCATCGCCGAGATGAATCTCGCCGCAGCCTTGGTGAAAGCCGAAGCTGCGAGAATGGACGCGCAGACGAAGAAGTTCAATCGTTCTCCCTCTCCCCCACAGGGGGAGAGGGTTGGGGTGAGGGGGTGGCGTGGAACGCGATGCTTCAGAACATCGCATCAACATCATCGCCAGAAGCGCGAGGAGCAGAGCTTTGCACGCCCCCTCACCCTGCCCTCTCCCCCCTTGGGGAGAGGGAAAGATCACGAATTCTCCGCCAGCACCTTGCCCGCCAGATACAGCGATCCGCAGATCAGGATGCGCGGGTTCGCGTCGTGCGGCTGGGCGCGCGTCCAGGCTTCCACTTGCATCATCGCGTCTTCCAGATCGTCGGCGGGCGTCGCGTTCAAGCCGACGGAGCGCGCCGCGTCGTACAATTCGCCCGCACCGCGCGAGGCCGGTTCGCCCGCGATCGGCACGGTCGTGATGTGCCGCGCCAGGCCGCCGAACGGCTCCAGAAATCCGCGCGCGTCCTTCGTCTTCAGCATGCCGCAGATGAGGTAAAGCGGCTTGGGCGACCGCTCCTCCAGATCCGCCAGCGCGCGGGATACGGCAGCGGCGCCGTGCGGATTGTGCCCGCCGTCGAGCCACACCTCCGCGCCCTCCGGCGCCAGCGCGACCAGCGGGCCTTTGGTCAGCCGCTGCAGCCGCGCGGGCCATTGCACGGTGCGCATGCCGGTTTCGATTCCCGCATCCGGGGCCCAGCCCGGCCCGGCATGGCGCAGCGCGGCGATGGCGGTGGCCGCGTTTTCGATCTGGTGCTGACCGATCAGTTTGGGCAGCGGAAGGTCGAGCAATCCGTGCTCGTCCTGATAGATCATCCGCCCATGTTCGGAATGGCAGAAAAAATCCTGCCCATAGACGAACACCGGCGCGCTCATCGCATCGGCCCGCCGCACGATCACATCGCGCGGCACGTCGTCCTGGTTGCCGACCACCAGCGGCACGCCGCGCTTCACGATCCCGGCCTTCTCCGCCGCGATGCTGGCGATGTTGGTGCCCAGGAACTCCGCGTGATCGAGGCCGATGGGCGTGATGATCGTCATGTGCGGCTGCGCGATCACATTGGTTGCGTCGTATTTGCCGCCGAGGCCGACCTCCAGCACCAGCGCGTCGGCCGGATGGCGCGAGAAGGCGAGGAACGCGGCGGCGGCGGTGATCTCGAAGAAGGTGATCTCCTTTCCGTCGTTCACCCGCTCGCATTCTTCCAGCGTGTCGGCAAGTTCGTCGTCGGAGATGAGATGGCCCGCGATGCGGATGCGCTCGTTGAAGCGGACCAGATGCGGCGAGGTATAGACGTGAACCCGCTTGCCGCTGGCCTCCATCATCGCCCGCAGGAAGGCGCAGGTGCTGCCCTTCCCGTTCGTGCCCGCCACATGGAAGACCGGCGGCATCTTCAGTTCGGGATGGCCGAGGTCCGCCAGCAGGCGCTCGACACGGTCGAGCTTCAGATCGATGCCCTTGGGGTGGATGTGAAGGAGACGATCGAGAATGGCGTCGCTGCGGGAAGCAGCTTCGCTCATATCTTCGCCCCGGATTTGATGGCCGGCTCCGCGGTCTTCACCGGCACCGCCTCGATCACCGGCGGCGGCGTCAAGGCCCGGCTGCGCGGCCGAGGCTTCTTCATCAGCATGTGGACGATGCTGGAGAGCGTGGCGCGCAGTTCGTGGCGATGGGTCACCATGTCCACGATGCCGTGGTCGAGCAGGAATTCCGCCTTCTGGAATCCTTCCGGCAGCTTCTCGCGGATGGTCTGTTCGATGACGCGCTGGCCGCTGAAGCCGATGCGCGCGCCGGGTTCGGCGATATGAACGTCGCCCAGCATCGCATAGCTGGCGGAAACGCCGCCGAAGGTCGGATCGGTCAGCACCACGATGTAAGGCAGGCCGGCGTCGTTCAGCATCTGCACGCCGATGGTCACGCGCGGCATCTGCATCAGCGACAGCAACCCTTCCTGCATGCGCGCGCCGCCGGAGGAGACGAACAGGATGAAAGGCCGCTTCTCCTCCACCGCCGCCTGCATCGCCAGCACCAGCGCCTCGCCCACGCCCATGCCGAGCGAGCCGCCCAGAAAGTCGAAAGGCTGCACCGCCACCATCACCGGCATGCCGTCCAGCGTGCCGCGCGCGGCGGCCAAGGCTTCCTGGCGCCCGGTCTTGGCGCGGACATATTTGATCTCGTCGGCGTATTTCTTGTCCGCCTTGAACTTCAGCGGATCGGCCGGAACGGTCGGCGGCGGCAGCTCTTCATAGACGCCCGCATCGAACAGCGCCGTGAAACGGTCCTTCGCGCCGATGCGCATGTGATGGCCGCAGCTCGGGCACACGTTCTGCGCCGCTTCGAGGTCGCGATGGAAGATCATCTCCCCGCAGGCGGAGCACTTCTTCCAGAGGTTCTCGGGCGTGTCGGCCTTGTTGCCGATCAGGCTCTTGATGCGGGGGCGAACGAAATTGGCGATCCAGTTCATGCCGCAACCTACCACAGACTATCGGCGGGCCGCATGCACGGAATCAGCCAGGGATTTGCAGAAATCCGTAATATCTTTAATGAGTTCCGCGGGCTTGGCGCCATTTGCGCAAAGCGCCGCGATTCGGGAGACGATGGCCGATCCGACCACCGCCCCATCGGCGAACCGGGCGATCTGCCCCGCCTGTTCCGGGGTCCTGATCCCGAAGCCGACGCAGCAGGGCAGCGGGCTGGCCGCATGGATTCGCCGCAAGGCGGCCTCGACTTCGGAGGCATCGAAGGTCTTGGTTCCGGTCACGCCCGCGACCGAGACGTAATAAAGAAAGCCGCTCGCGCCCCGCAGCACCGTTTTCAGGCGGTGATCGTTGGTGGTCGGCGCCAGCAGCCGCACGATATCGATGCCGTGCGCGTTCGCCGGAACGCGCAGCACCTCATCCTCTTCCGGCGGCAGATCGACCGTGATGAGGCCATCCACGCCCGCCGCGCCCGCATCGCGCGCGAACTTCGCCGTGCCGTAATGATGGATGGGATTGTAGTAGCCCATGAGGATGACGGGCGTTTTCTGGTCGGTCTTGCGAAAGCGGCGCACCATCTCCAGCGTCTTGTGCATGGTCGCGCCGGACTTCAGCGCGCGCAGCGACGCGGCCTGCACCGCCGGTCCATCCGCCATCGGATCGGAGAACGGCGCGCCCAGCTCGATCAGGTCTGCGCCCATCGCGGGCAGCTTCTCCATGATCGCAAAGGACGTCTCCGCATCCGGATCACCTGCCGTGATGAACGGCACGAAGGCGGCGCGGTTCTGTTTTTTCAGTTCCGCGAAACGGGCTTCGATGCGGCTCATATCTTCACACCCAATGCCGCCGCCGCCGTGAACACATCCTTGTCGCCACGGCCCGACAGCGTGACCGCGATAGCCGCGTCCTTCGGCATGGTCGGCGCAATGCGCATCACATGGGCCAGCGCATGAGCGGACTCCAGCGCCGGAATGATGCCCTCGACTTTGGACAGCGTGGTGAAGGCCTCCATTGCCTCCTTGTCGGTAGCGGAGAAGTATTTCACCCGGCCCTGATCCTTGAGCCAGGAATGCTCCGGGCCGACGCCGGGATAATCGAGACCGGCAGAGATGGAATGCGCTTCCTCGATCTGCCCGTCATTGTCTTGCAGCAGATAAGAGCGCGAACCATGCAGCACGCCGGGCGTGCCTTTGGTCAGCGTGGCGGCCTGCCGGTGCGTGTTGACGCCCTCGCCCGCCGCTTCGACACCGTGGATTTCAACAGAGCTGTCATCGAGGAAGGGATGGAAGGTGCCGATGGCGTTCGATCCGCCCCCGACGCAGGCAACCACCAGATCGGGCAGCTTGTTCTCGACCGCCAGCATCTGCGCTTTGATCTCGTCACCGATCACGCATTGAAAGTCGCGCACCATCATCGGATAGGGATGCATGCCCGCCGCCGACCCGATGATGTAGAACGTGTCGTGGACGTTCGCGACCCAATCGCGGATCGCCTCGTTCATCGCATCCTTCAAGGTGCGCGAACCGGAAGAGACGCCGCGCACCTCCGCACCCAGCAGGTTCATGCGGAACACGTTCGGCTTCTGCCGCTCGATATCCACTTCGCCCATATAGACGATGCAGGGCAGCCCGAACCGCGCCGCCACCGTCGCCGTCGCCACGCCATGCTGGCCCGCGCCAGTTTCCGCGATGATGCGCGTCTTGCCCATGCGCAGCGCAAGAAGGATTTGTCCCAGGCAGTTGTTGATCTTGTGCGCGCCGGTGTGATTGAGGTCTTCACGCTTGAGATAAATCTTCGCGCCGCCCAGATGCTGCGTCAGCCGCTCGGCGTAATAGAGCGGATTGGGGCGGCCGACATAATCCTTGAGCAGGCCGTTCAGCTCGGCATGAAACTTGGGATCGTTCTTCGCGTCCTCGTAAGCCTTCTCCAGATCGAGCACGAGCGGCATCAACGTCTCGGCCACGAAGCGCCCGCCATAGGCGCCGAAATGCCCGTCCGGATCGGGACCGCTGCGAAGCGAGTTGGAGCGATCGTTCATGGCCTATGCACCTGCATACTGCGCGTTGCGCGCATTCTCGATAAACGTGCGGATCATCTCCGGGTTCTTCACGCCCAGCGCCGTCTCCACGCCCGAGGACACATCGACCCCCGGCGTGCCGCTGCTCGACACCGCGCGCGCGACATTCTCCGCATTCAGCCCACCCGCCAACAGCCACGGCCGCGAGAACCTCCGGCCCTTGAGCAATTGCCAGTCGAAGGCGGTTCCGTGCCCGCCTTCGCGTGCCGCACCGGCGGGCGCTTTCGCATCGAACATCAGCATGTCGGCGACGGATTCATATTGAGATACGGCTGCGAGGTCGGATGCCTCGGCAACGGCGAGCACCTTGATGACCGGGAGTCCCGTCGTCGAATGGATATCGCTGACCCGCGCGACGCTTTCCTTTCCGTGCAATTGGATGAAATCGGGCTTCGCCGCCGCAATCACCGTCTGGAGCGCTGCATCGTCAGGATCGACCAAAACCGCGACAAGGCGCACGCGCCCTTTCATGCGGTCCGAGAGCCGTCGCGCCAGATCGGTATCGAGCCTGCGCGGGCTCTGCGGATGAAACATCAACCCCGCAAAATCCGCCCCGGCGCGCATCGCCGCATCGGCGGATTCCACGCTGTTTATGCCGCAGATTTTGACCTGGATGGACATGGCGGGCGCTTATCGCCCGCAAGGTGCGGTCAGATCAAGCGAAGCGGGAAACGAGCCCGATACGGGCCGTCAGGCGACCACGGCGATCTCGTCCGCGATGATCTTTGCGGCAACCGCCGGGTCCTTCGCGGCGACAATCGGCCGGCCGATCACGAGAATGTCGGCACCTTTCTTCAAGGCATCGGACGGTGTCATCACGCGCTTCTGGTCCGCGAGGTCCGCCCCCGCGGGGCGGATGCCCGGCACGACGAGCATAAAGTCCGGACCGATCGCCTTGCGGATCGGCTCGATCTCGTGCGCGCTGCACACCACGCCATCCAGCCCCGACTTCTTCGTCAGTTCCGCAAGCCGCAGAACCTGGTCGCGGGCGGGTTTCTTCTGCCCCACCGCATCCAGATCGCTGTCTTCCAGACTGGTCAGAACCGTGACCGCGATGAGTTTCACATTCGGATTGACGGACGCTGCAGCGTCTTTCGCCGCGCGCATCATCGCCTCGCCGCCCGAAGCGTGGATATTGAAGATCGAGATGCCCAGCGCCGCGATTGCCTTGGAGGCACCGGCCACGGTGTTCGGAATGTCGTGGAATTTGGTATCGGCGAAAATCGGCGAACCCGTCGCAACAATCTGGCGAACGGCGTCGGGCCCCAGCGCGGTGATGAACTCCAACCCGACTTTCAGGCCCCCGACATGCGGACGAATGGATTTTGCAATCTCGAGCGCGCGGGGAAGATCGGGCGTATCGAGAGCGGCGAAGATCGGGTTCGAGAATCGTGCAGCGCTCATCGAGAGGGCGTCTTAAAGCGCGCCCTCCGGAACCGCAAGTGACGGGATGTTACAGCAAAAGAACGTCAGGGAACGGCGTGACCGTTGCCGTTCAGGCGCTCGCGCAGTTCCTTGCCGGTGCGGAAAAAAGGCGCGCGCTTCTCATCCACGGCCACCGGTTCCCCGGTTCGCGGATTGCGGCCCATGCGCGACGGCCGCACCTTGACGGAAAAAGCGCCAAAGCCGCGCAATTCGACGCGATGGCCTTCCGCCAGCGCCTTGGTGATCGAGTCGAGCATCGTCGTGACGATCCGCTCGACATCGCGGTGATATAAATGCGGATAGCGCTGCGCCAAGCGCGCAACCAATTCAGACTTGATCATCCCCTGCCCCCGCGGGCCTCTACCGGCAGGACTCGACCTGACCGGTAGATTAACCCTCTCATGGGGTCTGAGGGGCGTCAATCGGAGTCAAGCGAACCAATTGAAGGCAAAGCGCTTTTTTCAAGAAACGTGGCTGGAATCCCGCAACCGGCCGGGAGGCGCGCAGGATGTCTCTTATTGCGACGCCGCCAGGGTGCAAAGCTCGGCCAAGGTCCGGGGGAGTACCCAGTCTTCGACCTCATCAATCCGCCCCTCAGCCGCATCCTGCACCAAGACCGCAGACAAGGGCTTTCCAGCCAATCTGCCGCGCAGGCGGCTCGCCACCGCAAACGCCCGAAATCCGGGCATCTCGGCCAACGCTGCCCGGCCGACGCGCGCCGCAGTGTCCGCATTCCCCAGCCCCACCAGCAAATCTCCATAGGGCCCCTTGGGGGTCGAGTGGAACAGGACGTGGCCACCCTCATAGACCGCCCCACCGACAATGCCGATGCCCACAAGGGCGCCCAGCGCCGCCAGCAGCGGCCGGCGCGACAGCCCGGTCCTCCAGTCCTCACTCATGTGAAAAGGCCCTTCAGATGATCTGCGAGGCGGAGCGTGAGCGCGACGAGGTTCATCGTGGGATTGGAGGCCCCGCTGGTCGGAAACGTCGAACTGCCCGCCACGAAAAGGTTCGAAACCCCGTGAACCTTCAGGTTTGCATCCACAACACCCTGCTTCGGATCGTCGTTCATGCGGGACGTGCCGTCATGGTGGTTGCCCCAATCCATGACCTCCAGCCAACTCTCCCGCGATGAACGGTCCAGATGAATCATCCCGGAGCGGACGGCCAAGAGCTGCCGTCCCAGTTCCTGCATCGTCTGCCTGTAACGCGCGAAATCCTCGTTGCCGATGGTCATGTGAAGCTTCAGCCGGGGCATGCCCAGGGCGTCTTTTTCGCCAGTAAGCGTCAG
>JAFECN010000367.1 GCA_018242145.1 Pseudomonadota bacterium | reverse complement strand
GAAGGACTTCAACTACAAAATCTGCACCATGACCGCGCAGCAGCTCGGCGAAGACGCGGACAGTCTGAACTGCGGCGGCACGGCTTCGGCGTCGCCGTCCGCCGTGTCGCCCAACAACGCGCCGCGTCTGGCGCCGCCGCCCGGCGTGCTGGGCACGATCCCGTCCGATCAGCCGTTGCCGTTGGCTGCGCCAGGAACGCCGGATGCGGGCGAAACGGCGGCGAGCGCCGCCAAGCCGCAATTCGATGCCGCGATGAGTCTTTTGGCCAAGTCGCAATATGACGAAGCCCGCGCCGCCTTCCGCAATTTTGCCGACAGCTATCCGCAGGATCCGCTCGCGCCGCAGGCGGTTTATTGGGTCGGCGATATCGCCTATGTCCAGAAGGATTATGCGAACGCCGCGCGCGCCTTCGCCGAGGAGATCAAGAAATACGGTTCCAGCGCGCGCGCGCCGGAGAGTATGCTCAAGCTCGGACAGTCGCTGATCGCGATGAAACAGAAACAGGAAGGCTGCACGACCCTTGGCGCGCTCCCGGCCAAATACCCCAAAGCGTCCCCCAACGTCCTCGCCCAAGCGAAAACCGCCCGCAAAGACGCGCGCTGCCACTAGCCCAGCCGCGAAATCCGCCGCGAAGCACGATGATGGCGTCGCTACGCAATTCGCGGCGCGGATGGATGCGCTTCTGAGCGCCGGGGCCGCATGGCCCGGCGCCGTCGCCGTATCGGGTGGTGGTGATTCCGTTGCCCTGATGCTGCTGCTGGCGGGCTATGCCAAACATGCCAAACGCGAAGTGCCGGTGGTGCTCACGGTGGATCACGGCCTGCGCGAGAATTCCGCGAAAGACGCCAAAACCGTGGTGAAGATGGCCGGCGAGATCGGCCTCAAGGCCCATGCGCTGACATGGAAAGGCGAAACGCCAAAGTCCGACATCGAAGCCGAAGCGCGGAACGCGCGCTATCGGCTGATGGGCGATTGGCTCTCCGCGCACAAAATCTCCGCGCTCTATGTTGCGCACACGATGGAAGATCAGGCCGAAACCTTCCTGCTGCGGCTGGCGCGCGGCAGCGGCTTGGATGGTTTGTCGGCGATGCGCGTCATCGCGCCTTACCCGATGCAAGGATATCCGGGCCTGATGATCGTGCGGCCGTTGCTCGACATGGCGCGCGCCCCGCTGCGCGATTATCTGCGCGCGAAGAAGCAATCCTGGCTCGAAGACCCGATGAATGCCGATCCGCGCTTTGCCCGCTCCAAATTGCGCGCGGCCTGGCCGCAACTGGAAGCGCTGGGCTTGTCGGCCCAGCGCCTGTCGGATGCCGCCGAGCATCTGGGCCGCGCGCGCGAGGCTCTGGATGACATGACGGCGGGCCTGCTCCTGCGCGCGGCGCGGTTCGACGAGGCCGGTGCGCTCATCGATTCCGTGCGCCTCAAGATGGCGCCGCGCGAGGTGGGCTTGCGGGCCTTGGCGGCCACACTCTCCCGCGTATCGGGCGAGGCTTATCGCCCGCGTTTCGGGAAGCTGGAACGGCTGTTCGACGCCATTCGGGACGGATCTCTGGGCGGCGGCGCTACGCTTCACGGTTGCGTTGTCGCACCTTCGCCGCGCACCGCGCAGGCCTTCGGAACGGGCACGCTGGCCGTGACGCGAGAGACCGGCCGCACTTTGCCGGAAAAGCCCGTGGCATCGGCCCCGGTCAAGGACGGTGTTCCCGCAAGGCTTGCAAAAAAGGCAAAAAAGCGGCGCTAAAATTAACCCAGCTAGCGAAGTGGAATTGAACGCCACCTTAAATTTCTTAACGCTTTGATGGCTGACAAGGCGTTAGACTGTTCCTATCTGTGAAAGGACAGGTCTGGCGCCCATTGCGCCCAAGGCCCCTGAAAGGACTGCCGTGAACAACCTTCGCAATCTCGCCCTCTGGATCATCATCATGCTCCTGCTGGTGGCGCTCTTTAATATGTTTCAGAGCTCCGGCACGCATCAGGCGACGAGCGCGATCAACTACACGCAGTTCAACCAGTACGTCGATCAGGGCCAGGTGAAGGATGTCGTCATCCAGGGCGACCAGATTTCCGGCCACACCACCAGCGGCCAGGCCTTCACCACCGTCTCGCCGAACGACCCGCAGCTTGTCTCGCGCATGCTGCAGAAGAACGTGCCGATTTCCGTGAAGCCGGCGGATGACGGATTCAATCTGCTTGGCATCCTGCTCAACTGGTTCCCGATGCTGCTGATTGTCGGCATCTGGGTGTTCTTCATCCGCCAGATGCAGTCCGGCGGCGGCAAGGCGATGGGCTTCGGCAAATCGCGCGCCAAGCTGCTCACCGAAAAGACGGGCCGCGTGACGTTCGAAGACGTTGCGGGCGTCGATGAAGCCAAGGACGATTTGAAAGAGATCGTGGACTTCCTCCGCGATCCGCAGAAATTCCAGCGCCTCGGCGGGCGCATTCCGAAGGGCGTCCTGCTCGTCGGTCCGCCGGGCACCGGAAAGACGCTGATCGCGCGCGCCGTCGCGGGCGAAGCGAATGTGCCGTTCTTCACCATCTCCGGTTCGGACTTCGTGGAAATGTTCGTCGGCGTCGGCGCGAGCCGCGTGCGCGACATGTTCGAGCAGGCCAAGAAGAACGCGCCCTGCATCATCTTCATCGACGAAATCGACGCGGTCGGCCGTCATCGCGGCGCCGGCCTCGGCGGCGGCAATGACGAGCGCGAGCAGACGCTGAACCAGCTCCTCGTCGAGATGGACGGCTTTGAAGCCAATGAAGGCGTCATCCTCATCGCCGCCACCAACCGTCCGGACGTTCTCGATCCGGCGCTGTTGCGTCCGGGCCGTTTCGACCGTCAGGTTGTCGTCCCCAATCCCGATCTGTCCGGCCGCGAGAAGATTCTGCGCGTCCATATGCGCAAGGTTCCGCTGGCGCCCGATGTCGATCCGAGAGTTCTGGCCCGCGGCACGCCCGGTTTCTCCGGCGCCGATCTCGCCAATCTCGTGAACGAAGCAGCGTTGCTGGCCGCCCGCCGCGGCAAGCGCGTCGTCACCATGCGCGAGATGGAAGACGCCAAGGACAAGGTGATGATGGGCTCCGAGCGCCGCTCGCTCGCCATGTCCGACGAAGAGAAGAAGCTCACCGCCTATCACGAGGGTGGCCATGCGCTCGTGGCGGTGTCGGTGCAGGGCTCCGATCCGATCCACAAGGCCACCATCATCCCGCGCGGCCGTGCGCTGGGCATGGTCATGCGCCTGCCCGAACGCGACCAGCTTTCGCTGACGCGCCAGAAGATGCAGGCCGATCTCGCCGTCGCCTTCGGCGGCCGCATCGCCGAGGAGTTGATCTTCGGCCATGAGAAAGTCACGACCGGCGCGCAGAGCGACATCGAAATGGCCACGCGCATGGCGCGCGCCATGGTCACGCGCTTCGGCATGTCCGACGATCTCGGTCCGATCGCCTATGCGGAGAATCAGGAAGAAGTCTTCCTCGGCCATTCCGTGTCGCGCACGCAGAACGTCTCGGAAGCCACCGCGCAGAAGATCGACGCGGAGATCCGCAAGATCATCGATACCGCCTACGCCAAGGCGCAGCAGATCCTGACCGAACGCCTCAACGACCTGCACGTTCTGGCGCGCGGTCTTCTGGAATATGAAACGCTCTCGGGCGACGAGATCGTGGCGCTGCTGAAGGGCATCCCTCCGGTGCGCACGCCGTTCGAGGAGCCGGAGCCCACGCGCGGCACCGGCCCCAGCGTGCCGACAGCGGGCCGTCCCCGCGGCGGCATCATCGCCCCGGAGCCGCAGCCGCGCTGAGTACCCGCGTCCGCATCCTCATGCTTCGACAAGCTCAGCATGAGGATGAATGGCTGTCCTCACCCTGAGCTTGTAGAAGGGTGAGGCGTGCAAATCCTCGGCATCCTCAACATCACCGAAGACTCCTTTTCCGATGGCGGGAAATATCTGAAGCCGTCGGCGGCGCTCACCCATGCGCGTGCGCTCGCGCAGGATGCCGACATTCTCGACATCGGCGCGGCGTCGTCCAACCCGGATTCCGCCGGCGTCGCGCCCGAAATCGAGATCGCGCGCCTCGAAAGCGTCGTGCCGGAGCTGCAGCGCGAGAAGATCGCGCTTTCCATAGACACTTATGCGATCGCGGTTCAGCGCTGGGCATTGCGGCACAAGGTGGAATACCTGAACGACATTCACGGCTTTGCCGACGCATCGCTCTATCCCGAGCTTGCTGCGTCCTCTGCGAAGATGATCGTGATGCATTCGGTGCAGGCGCAGGGCAGGGCCACGCGCGTGGACGTGCCGCCATCCGCCATTCTCGACCGCATCCGCCGCTTCTTCGACGTCCGGCTGGCGGCCCTCACCGGGGCGGGCATCGCCCGCGACCGGCTTATCCTCGATCCGGGCATGGGTTTCTTCCTCGGCACCGATCCCGAAACCTCTTTCGCGGTGCTGCGCGCGCTGCCCGCATTGAAATCGGAATTCGGTCTGCCGCTGCTGGTGTCGGTTTCCCGAAAGTCCTTTCTGCGGAAGATCACGGGCCGGGCGGCGGCCGAAGCCGGTCCTGCCTCGTTAACCGCGGAATTGTTCGCGGCCCGGAACGGGGCGGACTTCATCCGCACCCACGATCCCAGGGCGCTCAGGGATGCGCTGGCGGTTTGGGCGGTCCTGGGTGGCAACAAGGCGTAATCCCCTGTGATTTCAAGACTCTGGCATATGCGGGAACAGATTTGGTATGGTCCGCGCGCAAACGAGGGCGGCAACGCGCCCCGAGGGGAACACCTCTGACATGACTCGCAAATTGTTCGGCACCGACGGGGTGCGCGGACTGGCCAACAGCTTTCCGATGACGCCCGAAATCGCGATGAAAGTGGGCATGGCGGCCGGCCGCCTGTTCACGCGCGGCGACTATCGCCACCGCGTGGTGATCGGCAAGGACACGCGCCTGTCCGGCTACATGATCGAACCGGCGCTGGTTGCCGGCTTCACCGCCGTGGGCATGGATGTCTTCCAGTTCGGCCCGTTGCCGTCGCCCGCGGTCGCCATGCTGACGCGTTCCTTGCGCGCCGACCTCGGCGTGATGATCTCCGCCTCGCATAATCCGTATCACGACAACGGCATCAAACTGTTCGGCCCGGACGGCAACAAGCTCTCCGACGAGACCGAGAAGAAGATCGAAGCGCTGATGGAGAACGGACTGGAGACGGGCCTTGCCGAACCCGCCAATCTCGGCCGCGCCAAGCGCGTGGACGACGCGCAGGCCCGTTACATCGAATATGCCAAGCGCACCTTCCCGAAGAATCTGCGTCTGGAAGGCCTTCGCATCGTGATCGATTGCGCCAACGGTGCGGCCTATAAGGTGGCGCCCGATGTTTTGTGGGAATTGGGCGCGGAAGTTATCAAGCTTGGCGTCACCCCCAACGGCTTCAACATCAACGAGGATTGCGGCTCCACCGCGCCGGCGGCGATGGCGGCCAAGGTGCGCGAAGTGCGCGCCGATTTCGGCATCGCGCTCGATGGCGACGCGGATCGCGTCGTCATGTCCGACGAGGAAGGCCGCATCATCGACGGCGATCAGATTCTCGCGCTGATCGCGCGCTCCTGGCAGGCCAAGGGCCGGCTTGGCGGCGGCGGCGTGGTCGGCACCGTGATGGCGAATATGGGCCTTGAGCGGTTCCTCGAAGGCAAGGGATTGAAACTCGTCCGCTCCGCAGTCGGCGACCGCTATGTGCTCGAAGAGATGCGCAAGGGCGGCTTCAATGTCGGCGGCGAGCAATCGGGCCATATCATCCTCAGCGACTTCTCCACGACGGGTGACGGGCTGATCGCCGCGCTGCAGGTGCTGGCGGTGCTGGCCGACGAAGGCAAGCCCGCGAGCCAGGCCGCGCATGTCTTCGATCCGCTGCCGCAGGTTCTGGAGAATGTGCGCTTCCGCAACGGCATGCCGCTGGAAGATGCGCGGGTGAAATCCTCCATCGAAGCCGGCACGGCGCAACTGAACGGGAAGGGCCGCATCCTGGTCCGCAAGTCCGGAACCGAGCCGGTCATCCGCGTGATGGCGGAAGGCGAGAACGAGGCCGAGATTCGTGCCGTGGTGCGTGCCATTTGCGGCGCCATCCGGGACGTAGCGGCCTGATCGGATGAAACGACTTCTTATCATCGCCGGATCGGATTCCGGCGGCGGCGCGGGCATTCAGGCGGACATCAAGACGGCCAGTGCTTTCGGCGTCTATGCGATGACGGCCATCACCGCCGTCACGGTGCAGAACACCAAATCGGTGAAGGCCGTGCATTCCGTGCCGCCCGCCATCGTGGCGGCGCAGATCGCCGCCACCCTCACTGACATCGGCGCGGATGCCATCAAGATCGGCATGCTGGGCAATGCCGCGACGGTGAAAGCCGTTGCCGCCGCGTTGAAGACGTACGCGAAGAAGATTCCGGTCGTGCTCGATCCGGTGATGATCTCCACCAGCGGTCATCGGCTTCTCGCGCCGAATGCGGTATCGGCGATGGTGAAAGAGCTGTTTCCGCTCGCCGCGCTGGTCACGCCGAACATTCCGGAAGCCAAAGCGCTCGCGCATTTGCGCAGCAGCAAGCGCAACGATGCCGAGGCCGCCGCACGAAAGCTGATCGCGATGGGCGCAGGCGCGGCGCTGATCAAGGGCGGCCACGCCACCACCTCCACCATCGATGACGTGATGGTGTGGCGCGGCGGTGTGGAGGTTTATGCTTTCCCGCGCATCAGGACGAAGCACACCCACGGCACCGGCTGCACGTTGTCCACGGCCATCGCCTGCGGATTGGCGGATGGCATGTCCTTGCCGCTCTCCGTCGGCAGGGCGCGCGAATATGTGCAGAAGGCCATCGAGACGGCGCCGGGCCTCGGCAAGGGCCATGGCCCGCTCAATCACCTGCACGCTCGGGCGCCGTGAGCGCGCCCGCAAGGCCGCGGGGCCTATTTCATCTGGGCTATATGGTGGCCGTCG
This sequence comes from Pseudomonadota bacterium, assembly GCA_018242145.1. GTDB lineage: Bacteria > Pseudomonadota > Alphaproteobacteria > Micropepsales > Micropepsaceae > Rhizomicrobium. The sequence continues at coordinate 807 of JAFECN010000367.1, read as the reverse complement.
CGATCAAGGGGATCGACGGCGCCCTCGAGACGGTTCTCGGGCTTCTAATCGCGGTCGCCGGCACGCAGCGCCTGGCCGAACTCATTCTCGAATTCATCGTGCCGGAACTGGAGCAGCATCCGGGCAGCCGCATGCTGCAAGCCGCGCATCACGGCGCGACCAACCTCTCGCATGCGTCGGGGGATTTCGCAGTCATCTACTTGCTCATTCACGGGCTGCTGAAGGCCGGCATCGCCTACAATTTGCTGCTGGAGAAGCGCTGGATTTTCGTTCCGGCATTCGTCGTTCTGGCGGGCTTCATTCTTTTTATGGGCATGCGTCTCTTCGAACACTGGTCCGTCTGGCTTCTGGCTCTGGCGCTGTTCGACGTGGTGACGTTGACGCTGGTCATCATCGAATATGTGCGGCTCGGGCCGGCCCCAAGCCGCACATAAAGACAAGCCGTTCAGGCGACGAGCTTGTCCAGCCGCGAACGGATGATGGACTGCGCTTCGCTGACGATGCGCGCCACTAGGTCCTTGCAGGTCGGGATGTCGTGAATCAGGCCTTGCGTTTGCCCCGCAGACCAGATGCCGTAATCGGTATCGCCCGTGTCGTAAACCACGCCGCCGCGCGTGCCGGCGACGAGGTCGCGAACATCCTCGAACTTCGCGCCGCCGCGCTTCTCGATTTCCACCACCTGCTGGCTGATCGCGTTCTTCGCCACGCGCGAGGAATTGTGCATGGTGCGGAAGATCATGTCGGTGGCGCGCTCGTCGTTGGAGACGAGCGCCTGCTTCACTTTCTCATGGATCGGCGCTTCCTTCG